>DASXUT010000154.1 GCA_036504675.1 Bacillota bacterium
TCTCCGCCTTGAGCCGCGCCTCTTCACTCCGCATCCGGCCGTAGCTCATCGCCTTGTGCTTGGAGGCGTTGGCCTTGATCTTGGTGCCGTCGATGGCCACATGGCCCAACGTCACCATCCCCGCTGCGGTGGTCATCAGCAGAGTCATGATTGGTTGGGGAAGCAGCGGGTATAGGGCCTATCGCGGCGGAGGTCCGTGGTCGGTTGATCGGGCGGAAATCATCAAGGGCAGGCTCAGAAGAGCCTGCCCTTATGCGTCCAGGGGTTGGGCTGAGAGGCCGGGGCATAGGTCCGCTACCGCTCCATGAAGTCCCTGAGGTAGTCCGTGATCCGATCCAAACCGGCCTCGACGAGCAGCTTCCCTATCTCGGGAGTGGCCTTGGTCGCGTCGCCGAGGGCCCCGTTCTCGGTTTCCTCGTCGAAGAACCGGGGTTCAGCGGCCCATGGCCACTTGTCGATCTTCTCCTGCACCGGCTGGACGATCTTGCCGGGTGTCAGGGCCTCCCGCCTTATCGCCCGCGGATAGAGGTGCAGCATCACGGACACCTCTCCGTCGCAGGAGTGCCCGTTGACCGGGGATTTGACGTGCTCTTTGTAGAGGTCGTCGACCGCGTCGTACGGTACGGTCGCCCAGGCCGCCGGGCAGCTCATCTCGTGCCTAATCTTCTGGGTCACGATGCTGAGGACGGGGCAATTCCCGCCGTGCCCGTTGGCGAAGAAGAAACGCCTGAGCCCGTGGGCATGCAGCGCTCTGACCATGTCCATCAGCACGGCGATGAGCGTCTCGGGCTGAAGGGTGATGGTCCCGGGGAAGTGCATGTGGTGGCCGGAGACGCCCATGGGGACCACGGGGGCAACGAGGGCGTTGGGGTACAACCGCTCGCCCAGCAGCCTCGAGAACTCCCTCGACCCGACCGTGTCCATCTCGAACGTCGCGTGCGGCCCATGTTGCTCGGTCGAACCCACCGGGATGATGGCCAGTTTTATCTGCGGGAGAGCGGCCTTGACTTCGGGCCAGGTCATGTCGTGCAGGTAGAGGCACGGTCTTTGATCGGTCAAGCCGGTCGCTCCCTTCGATTATCCAATTCGCGGATAGTGGGGGTCTTCGACAGCGGCCCCGGAACCGCCTCTCGCTATTCCGCCGGCGGGCTCGACTTCAGCAGATCGCGAACGACGTCCGCCCGGCTCAAGTGCATCACGCTGTGCTCGGCGCAAACCCAGTAGAGGAACCAAGACATCGACTTGCCGGTCCAGAACTTATCCATCCGCTCCATCCCCGGCATGATGGCTCCGGAATCCAGGACGCGCCTCGATTCGGGCAGTCCGTAGGTCTCTTCCCATCGCTCCGTGGCCATGGTCGTCGCCACTTCCCGCGTCCGTAAGCCGACGGCGTCGCGGTATTCCAGGAGGGCGGGAAGAACCACGTCGCGACTGAGCCGACGCATGTCGTCTTTGGACATGCCGGTGCCCACGTCCCGCCGGGGCACGCTCATCCGCTCGGCCCAACCGCCCTCGTCGAGCACCTGCGGGCGCCCGGCGATGATGACGTTGGCGGCGACGTCCTCGATGCGGGCGATGTGCCAGAGGGCCCAGACGATCGAGGTCATCCCCAGCGGCGTGGCACGCAGCTCTTCCTCGGTCGCGTCGCGGAGGACGCTCTCCAGGGCCGACCAGCCGCCCTCGGCCGTCGCCACGCGCTTCGAGTGGACCACGGCGTGCAAACGAAGGAAGAAGTCGACAGCGTTCATGATCGTCAGCCTCCCGGGGGACGGATTGGTGTCACCCACGTGACAAAACGCCCGGCGTTCGCAGGTACCGACCGCCGGGCTTATCCGCTCCTCGGGTAGGGCTCGAACCTACAACCCTCCGGTTAACAGCCGGATGCTCTACCATTGAGCTACCAAGGAATTCACAGAAGCCATTATAGCACGATTCAGCTGGCTATGCAGGCGAGCCGGCCGTCTCTCATCCTGAGCCGTGTGCTGGCCAATCCGGCCAATTCGGTATCGTGCGTAGCGATTATGAGGGTCACCCCCTGGCCGGCGACGAGGTCGAGGAGGAGCTTGACGACCTGCTCGCCCGAGGCTGAGTCGAGGTTCCCGGTGGGTTCGTCGGCCAGAATCAGCCGGGGCTCGGCGATGAGGGCCCTGGCGATGGCCACCCGTTGTTGCTCGCCCCCGGAGAGCTGGCTTGGCAGGTGGTGGGCCCGGCCCTCAAGCCCGACGGCAGCGAGTAGAGATGAAGCCCGTTCCCTCAACGGCCGGCGCTTGGCGTAGGGAGCCAGCGGGACCATCACGTGGTCGAGGGCGGTCAGGGTCGGGATGAGGTGGAACTGCTGAAAGACGAAGCCGATCAGCCGGCGGCGCAATTCGGCCAGGGACTTGGGTTTGAGCCCGGCCACATCGCGGCCATCCAGGGATAGCGAGCCGGCGTCGGGCTTCTCCAGGGTCCCGATGAGGTACAGGAGGGTCGACTTGCCGGACCCGGAGGGCCCCATCAGGCTGACGAAATCCCCCTGCCCGATGTCCAGGTCGACGGCATCGACGGCGAGCACCTGGCCCTCACCACTCGGGTAGGCTTTGCGCAATCCGCGGGCTGAGACAACCGCAGGTTGGACGGCCATCATGGACCACTCCCTTCTGAACGGGGCCGATGAGTCGCGCCGCGGGGCTGGGGCGTACTTGGGTCGGGGGCGTCATTCGTCCCGCAGGGCCGGGCCGGGCGCAAGCCTTGATGCTCGCCAAGCCGCGCCGAGGGCGGCCAGCGGAACGATGATCAGAGGCACGGCGGCCGACGGCCCGCCGGACGCCAGGGCCTTCGACAGGGTCAGGCGGCCCTGGGTCACGGCGAGGGTCGAGGCGGTTCCGAGGAGCAGCCCGCCAAAAGCGCCCATTACTCCAAGGATGATGCCCTCAGCCAAGACCAGCCGAAAGCGGTGAGGGGGGGTCCATCCGGTGGCCGCCAGCAGACCCAGCTGCGCCCGACGTCGGATGACGCCCAGGAGGGCCGAATCGGCCGCGGCGACCGCCGCGACCATCAGGGCGACGACGGCCATAGCCAGGTGATAGGTCTCGACGTGGAGCAGGATGTACCGGCCGAGGAGCGTCCCCCTGAGGTAGCCCCTGGTCGAGGTGAGAAGGGAGACCAACAGGATCAGGAACCCATCGGCCACGGCGGTGACGATGACGTTCACCGTGGTCGTCCCGGGGCGCCCGGCCAGCCCGCTCCAGGCCAAGCCCCAGAGGCCGAGGCTGCCTTTTGCGGCCCGCCCACGGCGACGGGCGGTAACACGGACATCGCCTCTTCTCAGGGCGAGGATAGGGGTCGCCCGACGGGCCACACCAAGGCCGGCCGCAATCCCGAAGAGAGCCACAAGGAGGCTGGCCGGCAGGACCATCGCCGCCTCGAGGAAGGACAAACGCAGGTGTCCGGCCCAGGCGACGCCTTGGGATAGTAGCACTCCCAGCAGCCCAGCCAGCAAGGCCGGTCCGAAGAATTGCATTAGGACGCGCCCTGCGACGCTCCCATCGGTCCACCCCAGGGCCTTCAGCAGCCCGAGTTCGCCCTGCTTCTGAAGGGTTGTCACCATGGCCGTGTTGCCAACGTAGAGGCCGGCCACCGCCAAGACGATCAGGAAGAAGACCAGGTTCTCCCACTGGATCCGCTGCCTGACCTCGACGTTGACCCCGGCCTTCGTCCACCACTCCTCAATGTAGCCAGCCGCGGGCACGCTGCCGAAGCCGGGTAGGAAGACGAGGGTCTTCTCGGCCGAGGCCCCGGCGGTGATGGTCACGTGAAGGCCCGTCCGCCGGACGATCTCAGCAGCCACTCGTTCTAGCTTCTGCTGGGCTTCGGGGGAGTACTGATCGATGCCGGCGACGCGCACGCGGACGGACGAGATGCTTGTGTCTCCGGCGATGAGGCGGGCCGCCTGCATCGTCGTCAGCATCAAGGGTGGCTCCTGGATGTAGCTATATGGGTCGCCGTTGGGGCGCAACGTCCTCGGTTTCGCCAGTGGACGGCCCGCAGCATCGTGGGTCATGGTGAGGAGGGGTGGAACGTAGTTGTCCGCCGGTACGGCCAGGCCTCCGGGACTCTCCGGGCCGAGTTTCTCGATATCGAAAGTCCCGGTGAGCTTAAAGAGGATGTTGGCTTCCGTGGGCTTGTCCGGTGGCTTCCTGAAGACAGGCTCGTGGACGGTGATGTTTATGCCTACCGGCACAGCGGCGAGAACCTTCTGGCCAAGCAGGTCCGGAGCCGGCTGATAGGCTACCGATCCGGGGGGTGCAAACAGGAGAGCCGTGTAACGCCCCGGGCCAAAGGCCGTGTTGAGACCTTGGTAGAACGCCTCCTGGTAGTCGCTGGGGTCTAGGGACAATGAGAGCACCTGGGATCCAGGCAAAGAGTCAAGGTACTTCACCCCGCCCTTTTGCCCGATGATCTCAGCCACCGCCGATGGGTTGGAGTAGTCTGCCCCCTTGAGGTTCAGGCGTTGAACGGTGGAGTCCGTTTCTATCTGGACGTACCCGTGCAGGTTGAGAGCGACGGGTATCTCAAAGGCCTGGCCCTTCTGCGTCACAAAGTACTTGGAGGCATCGACAATTCCCGGGACGAGCCGGAGTCAAGCCAGCCGGTTTGGAACGCGCGCTTTAGCCCCAGCAGGCCGTCCTCCATGTCGGGGTCGATCGCCGCCAGCAAACGCTCAAATGAGGGCCAAACATAATCCCACTTCGAAAAGGGCATTGATCTCGGAGCGAGGCTTCCACCGCTAAGGATTCCGACCTATTGGGACAGGTCGAGGTCCCGTTGCGGATCGCCGAGGCTACGGAACATGAGCGTATAGGAGGTATAGGAGCCCACATTGGACCAGATTGAACCGAGGGTTTCGCCGCTCTGAGTGACCCGGTACAGGCCGGGCTCGCTCACGACTGGGCTGTCTGTCGAGGGTAGGCGCGGCAACGACCCCCACACCCTCCCCAAAACCGCTATCGGCGCGGCAATCTCCACGCCGGGGATGTCCTTGATGGCTTCCCACTGGGTGAAGGTGATCCCGCCGCACCAACCGGTCAGGGCGTTGGGCCTGACCTTCCCCTGAGCCACCGGCATCTGCGCCTCGGTCGGCAGGATCAGGAGGTCATAGCTGGTCCGCCACTGTTGATCCAGGTCGGCCACGGCGGTGGCCGTCAGGCTCCTCGAGCTGGAAAGGAAGAGCCCGAAGGCCACACTGACCAGAAGCAGACCCAGGAACAGAAGCATTTGGCGGCTGTCCACCCGGAGGCGGGGCCATCGGCTCCGAGGCTCCATAACCAGCCCTCCCCGTTCGCGCCACACTCCGCTCCGACCGGCCAGACGCAAAAGGGAGACCGGCCATTCGGCTGTCTCCCCTGGTTCGTTTCAACTACATCACCCGGTCGTCAGACCGGTGCGGACTTGACCATTGCCATTGTCTTCCACAAGGCTGGCCCTTTTCCTTCTGGCCGGGGTGAAACGCCGTCAGCCAACCGTGACCGCCGACGCCCGCCATCCCCTACCCCGGCACCCCGGCCAGGATCCGGATGTCCTCCAGCCGGACCTGCAGCCCCGCCTCTTTCCGCAACATCATGTTGACGAGCCCGGTGTGGTTCAGGTGCATCATGCAGAAGCCGGGCAGGAAGGTGTGCCGGACGCCGAACATGGGCGCCCGTCGCTGCCTTGTCGCCATGCCGACGAAGCCCAGCATGTGGTAACCGCCGACATCCTTGACCGGGCGGCCGCGGGCGAAGGCCGGTCCGACGCACCAGGTCTCGAGGACGCCGGTGACCGGGTCGGCCTCGATGACCTTAAGCACATGCTGGACGGGGCAACCGGCCCCGAAGGGCCGCCCAAGGACGATGTCGCCTCGGGTGATCCCCCACTTCTCGACCAGGTCCCCGCGGAACGGCAGGACGACCTTCCGGGCCGACGGCTCCCCGGGCAGCGGTCCCAGGACAAAGTCCCAGGCGTTGCCGAGGACGTCGGTGGTGTCGGTGGCGCAGACGGTGGAGATGTCGGCCACGGGTGCCTGAGCCTCGTAGAAGGCGCAATCATCGACGGCCCGCTCGCCCGTGGCCAGCAGGCCGCGGAACTCCTCGCAGTTGCGGGCGCCGCAGAGGCCGCAGTCCTTTCCGGGCGGGGTCCAGTGGGCGTCGAGGGCGCGGTCCCTTTCGCGGACCCCGTCGCGATCCTTTTGGTCCTTTTCGCGGCCCTTTTCGACTTCCATCTCATTCGCCCCTGAAGAGGTACTCGGCGGCCGCGCCGTCGAGCCGGCGGACCACGCCGAAGTGGTGTTGCCAGCCGATCTCTTTCTTGCCGACGCAGAGGGTGCAGGTGCCGAGGGGCGGCACGCCTCGCAACAACAGGCCCTTGGGGTCAATGTCCGGCGACTGGGCGATGAGATCGTAGAGCTTTTGGAGGGACGTGCCCTGGAGGGCGTTGGTCTCGAAGATGCGGATGCTCGGGTGAACCTCGCGGATCTTCTGCAGAAAGACTTCCCGCTCGGCTTGGCCGACGAGATCGATCTTGGTGACCACGGCGATGTCGGCCAGGCTGACCATGGACCCCATCTTCAGCGGGCTCTGGATGCCGGAGATGGCCGACAGGATGATGATTCCGAGCCCCTGGTTCAGGTATGGCGTGCAGCGTAGGCAGAGCCCCGCGCTCTCGACCATGAGCAGGTCGGCCTGATTCCTCTGGGCCCATTCGATCGCATCACCCAGGACCATCACCCCGGCGTGGTCTGGACAGAGGTCGCCGGAGTAGATCTTGGAGGTCAGGATGCCGAACTCCGCCGCCAGCTCTTCATCTTCAAAGGCCTTGACCACGTCGATCTTGAGGAAAGCCAGGCGGCGCTGCTTGTGGAAGCGGGCGGTGACCTGCTTCAAGAGGGCCGTCTTGCCGGCCGACGGCGGCCCGGCGACGATCAGCAATTGCACGTCGACACCTTCCTTACTCGGGGATTGAGTTCAATCGGCCGGTGAGAACGGTCGGACCCCGGGGGCCGGGGGTCCGACCTGGCTCGCACCGGACCGGCTGGGTCGCTATTCAGTTCTAGATGACCTCGTTGCAGAGCGATAGGCCGGCGCGCAGTTTCTCGCGGGCGGCAATCAGCCGCCGGTCCAAGGATATCAGCGTCTCGGCGGCCGGTCGCTCGGCGTCGTCACGTTCAAGGATCTTGACCACACCTCCGTTGGCGAAGACGATTCGCTTATGGGTCAGGATGGCGATGACCGGGTCGTGGGTGACGAAGACGATCATCTTGTTGGCCCGACGGACCGTGTCGACGACCTCTTGCTTGAAGATCCCGGCGTTCTCGATCTCGTCGAGGAGGATGACCGGGGCCGCGCAGATGTGAAGGGCGTCGGCGATCATCAGGGACCGGGTCTGCCCGCCGGACAGGGTGGTGATCCGCATCATCGGCCCGATCTTCTCGCCGGTGAACTGGTTGGCCAGGTCGATCGTCTCATCGATGAGGCCATCCAATGGCAATCTGCGGGCCCGAGCGTGGGTCGCCAGGAAGTCCTTGACCGTGAGGTCGGTGAAGCACTTGGTGTTCTGGGTGATCATCGCCACGGGCTTGCGGGCCGGGTCCTGCCGCCAATCCTCGTCGGGGACCCCCCCGTCGATGAGGACCTGACGGCCGGTGGCCGTATCCTTCTGGGCCAGGAGCTCGATGTCGGTGATGAAGGCCGTCTTGCCGCTGCCGGTCGGCCCGACGATGGAGACGATCTCGCCAACTCGCAGGTCCAGACGCGAAAAATTTTCCCGGCGACCATCCTTGGTGGTCCCGGGAAGAATGCTGAGCTCCTGAAGCATTGGAATCACTCCCGTTATGTCATTTTTTAGTTCCAACTTATGAAGCCTTAGTCCCGGGGGTGCGAAAAACGGGACGGATGCCTAGGGATCGGGGCCCGCGGAACCTTCGAGTCGGCAGGGAACGTCGCCTCAACCTCGAACGTCAATATGACTGCAGATGCCTCGCCGGCCAAGGCGGTCGGAACGCGGCGGCAGCCTGGGTTAGTTCTGACGTTTGTTATGTAAAGGCCGATGTGATAAAGTAATTTGGTTGAGGCTCATCTTTTTCTTTGCATTGTTTCGGAGGTGTCAGCGATGTGTGGAATCTACGGCTTTCTTGGTCAGCCAAATAGTGGCCTATTGAACCGAATGGGCAAGGTCCTCGTCCACCGCGGGCCGGACGACGTCGGTTCGCTCGAGCTGCCCTGGATCAGCCTGGGTCATCGCCGGCTGTCCATCATCGACCTGGCCACCGGCCATCAGCCGCTGGCCAACGAGGATGAGACGGTTTGGTTGGTCTATAACGGCGAGGTCTACAATTACCGCGAATTGCGGGCCGAGCTGGTCGAGCGTGGTCATGTCTTCAAGACCAACAGCGACAGCGAGGTCATCGTCCACGCCTATGAAGAATACGGCCCCGACTGCTTCAAG
Source organism: Bacillota bacterium (assembly GCA_036504675.1). Taxonomy (NCBI): domain Bacteria; kingdom Bacillati; phylum Bacillota; species Bacillota bacterium. The sequence goes on from DASXUT010000154.1 coordinate 8,461, forward strand.
GGCTTCAACGGCATGTGGGCGGTGGTCCTGGCCGACCTCCGCCGGAACCGGCTGATCCTGGCCCGCGACCACTTCGGGATCAAACCCCTGTACTACACCATCGCCGGCGGCCGGCTCCTCTTCGCCTCGGAGATCAAGGCCCTTCTTCAGGATCCCTCGGCGCCATCCCGACCGAACGACCAGATGGTCTACGAGTACCTTGTCCACGGTCTCCACGACCACAAGCCAGAGACCTTCTTCGAGGGCATCTATCACCTGATGCCGGCGACCTACGCCGAGATCGACGGGGCGGCCATGGCCGCTCTGTCGGACGGAGAGGGCCTGGCTGCGCGGGCCGTCACCTATTGGACGCCAGAGCTCAGCGAGGACGGCTCGGCCGACCCCGACGAGTTCCGCCGGCTCTTCGAGAAGACCGTGGAGCGCCGCTTGGTGGCCGAAGTGCCGGTCGGCTCGTGCCTGTCCGGCGGCCTCGACTCGACGTCCATCGTCAGCTTCATGAGCGGCCTTTTGAAGTCCCAGACGCCCGACGCGGCCTCGTTGCGCGGGCAGCTGAAGACGTTCTCCGCCGTCTTCGACAACGATCCCATTGATGAGCGGGACTACATCGCCGAAGCCGTCAAGGCCACCGGCGCCGACACCACCTACATCCGTCCGACCTCGGAGGACTTCGTCGAGGAGCTCCGCGACTTCATCTGGCATCAGGAGGAGCCCCTCATCAGCACCGGGCCTTACGCCCAGTGGTGCGTCATGCGCGAGGCACGGAAGCAGGTCACCGTCCTCCTCGACGGGCAGGGCGGCGACGAACTGCTCGCCGGATACGTCCCCTATCAGTACGTCTACCTGGCTCAGCTTTGGAAGGAAAGGAAGTACGGGAGATTCCTCCGCGAAGTCTGGGCGGCCAGGGATGTCCTCAAGCCGCTCCTCACCCGGCGGCTGCGCGATCGCCGGAAGGGCTTCCCCCTGCGCAGCCTGCTGCGCAAGGAGTTCACCGACCGGGTCGTCGACCCGGGCTACACCCGCTCGCGGAACAACCTGAAGCTCCGTCTGCTCCAGGACCTGACCACCTACAGCCTGCCGTGCCTGCTGCGCTACGAGGACAAGAACTCGATGGCCCACTCGCTCGAGTCCCGCGTGCCTTACCTGGACCAGGAACTCGTCGAGTGGATCCTCCGGCTGCCGTCCGACGTCATCATCCGCGACGGCTGGAGCCGCTGGATCCTGCGCACCGGGCTGAAGGGCGTGCTCCCCGAGAAGATCCGGCGACGCCGCTGGAAGGTCGGGTTCACGACCCCCGAGATCCGTTGGATCAAGGCCCGGCGGGCCGCCTTCACCAGCCTTCTTCGGTCGCCGTCCTTCGCCAACCGACCCTACTGGGACGGCGAAGCGGTGGCCCGCGCCTTCCTGGCCGCCAACCGGGGTAAGATCGACTTCTCCATGTTCTTCTGGCGGGTCATCAACGTCGAGTTGTGGCTGCGCGAATTTATCGACGCCCGGGCGGTCGACGAGCTCATCGCGGCCGAGCCTGGGGCCGGCGCCGCCCGGACCGCGCCCAATCAGGCCGCGCTCGATGAGGCCGCCGAAGCCGTGGCGGCGGTGGCGGCGACGGCCGAGACCAGCCCCACCCGGGGGCGCCTGGCCGACCTCGGCGACCGGCTGGCCGTCAGGCTGACCGGCACCGGCGAGGCCGCCCGGCTGGCCGAGACCTATCGCCCCAACGCCGGCAAGCACCTCTTCGCCGCCGTCGGCGGACGGGTCTACGCCCGCCTGCCGGTCAAGACCGGCATCGTTAAGTCCGGCGACGACCTGGTCGCCTTCTTCAAGGAGTCCGTCGGCCGTCACGTGCAGCCGGGCGACATCGTCGTGATCGCCGAGAAGCCCGTGGCCATCAGCCAGGGCCGGTCCTTCCCGATCGAGGAGATCGAAGTGACCTGGCTGGCCAAGGCCCTCTCCAAGGCGGTCACCAAGACGCCGCACGGCATCGGCCTGGGCATCCCCCAGACCATGCAGTTGGCTTTGAACGAGGCCGGCGCGCCCAGGATCCTTCTGGCCACGGCGGTCTCCGCCGTCGCCAGGGTCTTCGGCCGCCGCGGGATCTTCTACAAGATCGCCGGTCCGACGGTCGAGGCCATCGACGGCCCGACCCCCGGGACCCTGCCACCGTACAATCGCCAGGCCAAGCTCGGACCGAAGGACCCCATGGACGTCGCGGCGAAGCTGGCGGCGGCCATCGGCCCGCAGGTTGGGGTGGCCATCATCGACGCCAGCGACCTCACCGCCGACGTCCTCGGTCACGCGGCCGGGGTCGACCCGAGACTGGTCGAGACCTTGATGCGGGACAACCCGCTCGGCCAGGGCCACCAACAGACGCCCATCGCCATCCTGCGCGAGGTGGGGCGCCTGGCGGCCGTGGCCTGAACTCGGGGCCAAGCCAAGTCTTGAGGTCAGGCGATGATGAGCGACCCGGTGATGCGGGCGGCGGGCTGCGGCGGCAAGTAGAAAGGCACGGATGACTCGACTGTCGAAGGATTGGGCCCGGGCAGGCTATCGCCCGGGCCCTTTCGGTTATTCGCTCATTCCCCGGGCCCTCGCTTTTCACCGCCCCGCGCCGTGACCTTTGGCGTCGTCCGTCGTCTTACTGTATTGTCGAGGTGAACACAGCGCTGTGACTCAAATGACGCCCTCAACCAAGGAATCACGGTCACGAAAGGACCTTCCACGGGTTCGAGCGGTCTTCCAAGACGCCTACCGCCAAGCCTGGCGGGAGCTGTACCGGTACGTCTATCGCCGGGTCCAGAACCGCGAGGAAGCCGAGGACATCACCCAGGAGGCCTATTCTCGGGCCTTCGCCCGGGGGACGGGCGAACCTCCCTCCCGCTGGTACCTTCAGACCGTCGCCCTCAACGTCATCCGAGACCGTTGGCGGAGGCGGAGAACCTGCGGCCAGGAGGTCCCTCTCGAACAAGTCTGGCTCGAACGATTGGGCGGCGCCGGCGGCGACGACCCCGAGGGGGCCGTGGAACGGGCCTGGATGGAGGGTCTCCTGAACCGGCTCCCCAAAGAGCAACAAACCGTCATCCGCCTGAGGATCGTCGAGGGCTATTCCCGCGTCGAGACGGCCGGGCGGCTGGGAATCAGTGAAGACGCGGTCCGCGACCTGCAATACCGGGCCGTCCAGACCCTGCGGAGGCTCATCCGCGAACCCATCGAGGAGGAGACACGTTGAAGGCTTCTGCCGAAGAAGAATTGGATCGCCTGATCGAGGCGATGAATGAAGAGAAATCCCCGCCACTCGGCGGCGACCCGGACCTGGCCGAAATGGCCGCCGTGGTCAGAGCGGTGCGGTCGCTGCGGCCCCAGGCCGAACCGCGCCACGTCCCCGGCCGGCCCGGCCTGCGCCGGTTCCTGACCCGCCTGGGCATCGGCCTTGCCGCCGCCTGCCTCGCCGCCGCCCTGATCGCCGTGCCCTGGCCCGGCTCCCCGCGGGCCGACGTCGTCCAGGCCATGGAACGGGTCGTCTCCAAGCTTACCAGCTACCATGGAGCGCTCGAGATGCGGACGACCAACGCCGGGGGCCAGACGGTCTTCACCCGTCGGGTCGAGCTCTGGTCGGACGGGAGAAAGCAGGCCTTCCGCCTCGACGACGGGACCTTGACGGTCAATAACGGAGACGTGCATTGGCAGGCCCGCCCGGAGGATCGCCTAGTGGTCCTGCTGCCCCTGGTCGGCCCGGGCGCCGACGGCTCCTTCGATCTGAAGGACGAGGCCGGGCGGGCCCTGGAGTACCCGCACAAGTCGGTCGGGGTGGAGACGGTGGCCGGCCGCGAGGCTTCCCACATCGTCATCGAGCCGCCGGGGGGCCAGGCTTACGACCTTTGGATCGATGTTCAGACCAAGCTCCCCCTGCGCCTGCGGACGGCGATGCAGAACGCCATTCAGACCACCTACACCTTCGTCAGCTTCGAAACCGGTGAAATCGCCGATCCATCGGTCTTCGTGTACGACCGGACGGCCCTCGAGAAGCAAGGGTATCAGGTGGTGGACGGCGACCCCGGCCGCGTGGTGGCCACGCCGAGAGAAGCCGCGGCCGTGGCCGGTTTCAACCCGCTGCTCCCGGCCGAGGGCCCGGAGCGGATTGTCGCCTTCAAGGATCGGATCGTCCTCGATTATGGCCAGACGACGATCACCGAAAGCAAGGCCGCCGGGGCCTTCGATCTCGTCGCCAACAGCGCCACCGGCAAGGCCGCGGGCGGGCCGCTCGAGGTGTGGTTCGACCGGTTGCGCTGGCGACAGGATGGTCTGGAGATCGCCGTCAAGGGCCCGCGCCGGGCTGAACTGGCCGCTCAGGTGACGGCCGACCTGGCCCTCCCCGACGTCGGCGCCGACCCGGCCGAGCAGGCCGAGGTCAAGGTGCCGGTCGACCTGATGATGGTTAAGGCGCAGCAGCAGCAGGTGGACGGCGGGCACAGCCCGTGGTGGCTCGACCCGATGCAGGTGGCCGCGGCCTTCGTGGACCAGACCGCGCCGGCGGGTTCCGGCGGGCCCGGGCCGCGGACCTTCCGAGTCAATTCGAACAACGGCCTCGTCGCCGTGGTCGAGGTGGGCGAGGGTTCCGTCGAGCGGGTCTACCTCAAGCGCCTGGTCCGCCAAGATGAGACCGGCATCTGGTCGGTGGTCGGCTACGACAAGCGGTAGAAGAGGCGAGGCCCCCATCCCTGGGGGCCTCGACCTTCTCCCACTGAACCGACTTCTTGACTCGGACTATGCTCTTTCGAGGTCACCTCCAAGTCGACAATCGAACTAACTCAATTCGATGGCCGGATACCCCACCTTTGGCTGCAGGCGGACGGTGAACCGGTCAACATTGGTCGTCGCTTCGATGCCGGAAGGGCGGACGGTATATTCCCGGAAGCAGGGCACCTGTGGGATCTCGGCGACCGGACTCGCCGGTGGCCATTCCAGGACGACCCGGGTGGCCGACGAGATGGCGAAGGCCTCTCGGCTGCACTCCAGGCCAATCGGGTGCCAGATCCTGATCGTCTCTCCGGCATCCAGCCGGAGGGTCAGGCAACTGCCGCTGGCCGCCGCTCCGACGATGATCCGCCGGTCCTCGACGGGCTTTCCGAACCAGTCGCCAAAGACGCGGGGCGTTCCCGCCTTGATATTCTGCACGGACATCTGGATTTGGGCAGCGATAAGGCTTGCCTCGTTGATAGTCACAGCGCTGATGGTCGCCTCGCTCACGCCGGCTCCTTCCCCGAGACGCCCCCCGGTGCGGCGTCTGGGCTGGGGCTTGTCAATTGCTCCCATCCCAATAGTCGTCCAGGGCGGCTGAGGACTTGAGCGGAATCTGACGACGCGGTTCGCCAAGAGTCGACACGGCGGCGACGTCCGGGTCGGCAGGGCCGAACGCCTCCCGCCTACTTGTCGGCTTTGAAAGAGCTACGCAACCGACGATGTCGGCGGCTCCAGTGCCCATCGACCCTGTCATCATAGGTGCTGCCGACCTGCGGTAGGCAGTGACCGCCGGCCAGGACCTGGCCGGGCCGGGGGGCGAAGCCGACCGAGAAGCCGTCGGCGGTAACCAGGGACGAGGCCACCACCTGGGCCCAGGAGGCCTTGCCGAAAGAGACCCTCCCGGTGGCCACGGGACGGGCGCGCTCGGTGCCTGCGGAGAACAATCGCCAGCCGCCCTCCGTCCAAGGAGGGGGGGTGACGTTCGTGGACAAATCCCCGTCGGCAGCCGGCGCCCTGGCCCTGGTGCTGATCCTCAGCCTCGGCGGATCGCTGTTGGTTCAAGGTTCGATCAACGGGCGCCTCGCGGCCCAGGTCGAACGGCTCGAAGGAGAACTCTCCGCGACCAAAGAGGAACTTCGGGCGGTCGGCGCCCGTCTGACTTCGGCCCTTAGCTCCGGGCCACTGAACCAGGCCTTCGCCACCGCCGGGGCCCGGTACGAGGTCCCGGTGGACCTCCTCAAAGCCGTCTCCTACGCCGAGTCCAGGTGGTGGCACCGCAGTGGGTCATCCCCGAGCATCGATGGGCGATACGGCCTGATGGGCCTGCGGCGCGGGGCCACCCTGACCAGGGCCGCCAGGCTGCTCGGTCTCAGCGAGGAAACGCTGATGACCAACCCGGTAGAGAACATCTACGGGGCGGCCGCCGTGTTGCGCGATCTCGATGAGCGGACAGCCAACGGCGCCCGTCCTTCGGCCGACCTCGATGACTGGTACCAGACGATCAAAGCCTATGGGTGCTTCGGCAGCGACTATGTGCGGACGCTGTACGCCAACGAGGTCTTTCGGTTCGCGCGGCAGGGAGCGAGCCGGACGATCTCAGGGGAGGAAATCCGCATCCAACCAGCGGCCGGCGGCGGGAACTAGGCGACCGATTGGGGCCGCTCACCCGAAAAGCAAGGCCCGGACAACATCCGGGCCTTCTCGGCATCGGCCGACGCGGTGCAGGCTCTCAGGCTACCCCCCTCAGGCGATCCCTTCCCCTTCCTTGGCCAGCTTGACCTTCTCCTCTTCAACCAGGACGCGGCGGAGGACCTTGCCGACGATGGTCTTCGGCAGGGAGGTGCGGAACTCGACCTGGCGCGGGGCCTTGAAGGCGGCCATGTGGTCGCGGCAGAACTGGATGATCTCCTCCGGGGTGGCCGTTTCCCCTGGCTTCAGGATTACGTAGGCCTTGACCGTCTCGCCGCGGTAGGGGTCGGGGACGCCGGCCACGGCTGCCTCGAGGACCTTCGGGTGCTCGAAGAGGATCTCCTCGACATCCCGCGGGTAGATGTTGAAGCCGCCGGCGATGATCATGTCCTTCTTGCGGTCGACGACGTAGAAGTAGCCCTCTTCGTCCATCTTGGCGATGTCGCCGGTGTAGAGCCAGCCGTCGCGGAGGGTCTTGGCCGTCTCGTCGGACCGGTTCCAGTAGCCCTTCATCACCTGCGGGCCCTTGATGACTAGCTCGCCGACCTCGCCGGGAGGCAGGTCGCGTTGGCCGGTCTCGAGGTCGACGATCTTCGCGTCGGTGTCCGGGACGGGCAGGCCGATGGAGCCGATCCTGCCCTTGCCCCAGATGGGGTTGGCGTGGGTGACCGGGGTCGACTCCGACAGTCCGTAGCCCTCGACCAGCTTGCCCTGGGTGATCTCCTGGAACTTGTTCTGCGTCTCGGCCATCAGGGCGGCCGACCCGCTGATGCACGACTCGATCGACTTCAGGTTGTACTTCTTTATCTCGGGATAGTTGTTGCAGGCCACGTACATCGTGGGGGCGCCGCAGAAGATGGTCGCCTTGTGCCGCTGGATGTTCTCGAGGACGTCCTTGACCACGAACCGCGGCAGGAGGATCATCGACGAACCCAGGAAGGTGGCCATGTTCATGACCGAGGTCATCCCGTAGGAGTGGAACAAGGGCAGGGCCCCGACCATGACCTCCTCACCCCAGCGGGACTTATGGAACCACTCGCGGCACTGCATGACGTTGGCGACCAGGTTCTTGTGGGTCAGGACGGCCCCCTTGGCGGTGCCCGTGGTGCCCCCGGTGTACTGCAGGACGGCCGCGTCCCCGCCGAGATCGTGGGTGACCGCCGACGGCGCCGCGGCGTACTTGGCCACGAGGTCCTTGAAGGCAATCGCCCCGCTCCCCGGCTGGACGCCGACGACCAGCTTGTCGCGGCGGGCCTTGATCGGGTAGAGCGCGCTCAGCGGAAAGGGCATGTACTCGGCCATCCCGGCGATGATCAGTCGTTTCAAAGGCGTCTTCGCCCTGACCTTGTCCAGCCTCGGCCAGAGGTGATCGAGGATGACGATGGTCTCGGCGCCCGAGTCGTTCATCTGGAACTCCAGCTCGCGGTCAACATACATCGGGTTGGTCAGGACCACGGTGGCCCCCGCCCGCAGGGCCCCGTAGTAAGCGATGACCACCTGCGGGCAATTGGGCAGCATGATCGCCACCCGGTCACCCTTCTTGACCCCCATCGCGGTCATCGCCGTGGCGAATTTGTCGACCTGGTCCTTCAGCCAGCGGTAGGTGAACTTACGATTGAAGAAGATGATGGCGGTCCCGTCCGGTCTTTTGGACGCCGAATCGTAGACGAACTGGTAGACCGGTACTTGGGGGTAGTCGATGGAGGGCCGGACCTCTGGTTCATAGCTCTTGTGCCAGACTCTTGCTTCCACCCGAACCAACCTCCCCGATTTATCTTCCGGTTCATAATATTACGAATGTTGGGGCCGGAATCCTGCTGGTAATAGGAGCGGATTGCGGAGTTTGTCATAAAGACAGGAAAAGGCCCCGACCATGGCAGGCAAAAGCCCGGCAGGGGATGTCCCCGCCGGGCTACAGATTCTACTAAGCAGTGGTAACTCATTCACTTGAGCCTTGAACAGTTGTCATCTCTGGGGCCGGCGCCGCAGAAACCGGAGTCAAGATGTACGAGATGTGGACCGCGCTAACCTCTCTGGACTTGCCCCCCAAGAGTACCGTATCTCCGCCCACTTGAATTGACCCGTCAATTGACACATTATGCCAGTCTACGTACATCAAACCTCAATTCCGGTATGTCTTCACGCGCAAGCCAGCTTAGTTGGGCGTAAGATCTCCTTAGGCCGGAGAAAGGCCCCCCAGTCTCAAAGACACCTTTGCTTGCCAGTGTTATCCCACCTACTTCGGTATCGAAACCAATGGCCGTGATCTCTGCCTTCAACAGAGCCAGATAGTCGCAACAATCGGTGGAAAATAAGCTGGGCGAAACCTTTACCTCCAGGAGAACGCCGCTCTTAGGGCCTTCTTTGATGCCGCCGACATCGATTGTCGACTTTCCCTTGTGCTTGACGGTCTTACCATCAATCTTGACTAGAGGATTGTCCGCGAACTGGCAACCGTCGCCAGCAAACCTGCTGCTAAGCGGATCAATAACTAGTCTTTCTGCTAAGCGCCCTCTGAGCCTACCCAGGTAATCATCCTCAGATAAGTCGCGCTGCCCATGAGGAGAGTCATATAGCTGTTCAACTAGCCGAAGGAAATCTTGGAGATACTGCTTCTCGCTATTTGGCAGGACTGACCCGCGAAGCCTCTTCTTGTGTCCAGGCCATTCAGAGGCAAAATTGGCCATAGTCTTGATCTTGAAAACCACATCAAGCAAAGACTCCAGGAAATCTGGATGAATCTTTAGGAATGAGATTAACCTGGAAAGTGATGGCTGACTATCGACCTCCTGAACTGCCCTAAATTGTGCAACCAACTGAACCCGACTAGTCATCGCTCTTCCCCGTCGGATTTGATTCCCGCGAACGTTCAATGTTCTTAGAGGTCTGGAAAACATCGATGAGGGGTATTAGTAACGGTGAAAGCCCCATCCTCATGGTGATATTGGCCACCAATTCTCGAGTGAACGGAAAAAGTAGCGCGAGAGCCTGGTTTGCCACAAATTCCCGGAATCCCTGGGCATCACTCCCGGGCTCGGTACTACAGTGTCCGGCAATCGTTAGTCTAAGACCAACGGCTTGCCGATCGCCTTGTTTAGCAGCTATATCTAATGTCAGGCTACAATGCCCCTCGGTGTCGGAAACAACCTTCCCGTCTGCCTCAGCCTTAATGGATACATCTAGGTGGTCCAATGCTTCATCTGAATAAAGCTTACACTCTAGCTCTTTGAGCAACACCTTGGTGAGCTGAACCCGGTGAGGCACTATGTGTTGCTGTACCTCAGGCGACATTAGCCCACGTCCTTGTTTCCATAGCGTCAGCAGCCCTGGTGGATGGGTGTCCACCGTAGAAACAAAATGTGGGTTGATGTAAGGCAGGTTTAAGGTCGAACGATATCGACACATTAACTGCGGCAAGGTTTTGGATATGCTCCAACACGAGGTACTTCGAACGGAGAAGTCCAGTTTTCTTCAGCCCGGAATGCAACTGCTCAAGCGCCTCTATGAGCCAAAACCATCTATCATCAACGCTTGTTGCACCTTCCATCAAGTAACTCATATACTCAACCAGGCCAATGAGATCGACTAGCTCCTCCTCTCGGTCTACCACAATTTGATCCGTGCATTCCTCGATTATCGAGGTGCCAGTCGAATTGTACCAACTGGCAAACTCGGGGTGGACTGCAATAACCTCTGCCACAAAACCCGCGTGCTTCTTTACAAAATCATCGAGGACTTGTCGCCCGACGTCTCTCAAAGAAGACTCCTGCCCTGGGCCAAACTTTGATGGGGTTATCCACTTGAAAAGCTCAGTCGCATCCCCATACTGCTTAACCCAATTGATGAGAACTTTGGTAAAGGCCATTAGCTCACCCTCCGTCCCAGAGTATTCCCGGGACTCACGCATATGACACTCCATGGCCAGACACTGCTGCGCAAGATTAGGACAAGAGAAGACCGCCGGTCCTAGGAATCCTCTGATCTAACCGTTTGCCTCAAAAACCCCATACTCTATATCGTTTCAGTCCAGATAATCCTTCAGCTTCTTGCTCCGACTCGGGTGCCGCAGCTTCCGCAGGGCCTTGGCCTCGATCTGCCGGATGCGCTCGCGAGTGACGGCGAAGACGTGGCCGACCTCTTCGAGGGTTCGGGCCCGGCCGTCGTCCAGCCCGAAGCGCAGGCGAAGGACGTCGCGCTCGCGCGGGGTCAGGGTCGCCAGGACCTCTTCGAGCTGCTCCTTGAGGAGCATGAAGCTGGCCGCCTCGGCCGGCGCGGGAGCGTCCTCGTCCTCGATGAAGTCACCGAGGTGGCTGTCCTCTTCCTCGCCGATGGGCGTCTCCAGAGAGACCGGCTCCTGGGCGATCTTGAGGATCTCGCGGACGCGGTCGACGGAAATCTCCATCTCGGCGGCGATCTCTTCGGGAGACGGCTCGCGGCCGAGCTTCTGAAGCAACTGGCGCTGGACCCGGATCAGCTTGTTGATGGTCTCGACCATGTGGACCGGGATGCGGATCGTCCTGGCCTGGTCGGCGATGGCCCGGGTGATCGCCTGGCGAATCCACCAGGTCGCGTAGGTGCTGAACTTGTAGCCCTTCCGGTAGTCGAACTTCTCGACCGCCTTGAGCAGGCCGAGGTTGCCCTCCTGGATGAGGTCCAAAAAGAGCATGCCGCGGCCGACGTACTTCTTGGCGATGGCCACGACCAGGCGGAGGTTGGCTTCGGTCAGGTGGCGTTTGGCCTCTTCGTCCCCGGCCTCGATCCCCTTGGCCAGGTCGACCTCGTCCTGGGCGGTGAGAAGGGGCACCCGCCCAATCTCTTTGAGGTACATCCGGACGGGGTCGTCGATGGCGACCCCTTCGGGCACGGACAGGTCGACCTCTTCGGCCGCGTGAGATCCCGTCTCGGAGTCGGCTTCGGCCGGAGGTTCGGTGGCTTCGTCACGCTCGAGGGGTCCGACCGGAGTGGCCTCAGCCTCGGGAACCTCGCCGACGACTTCGATGCCGTCTTCTTCTAGCATTTTGTAGATGTCGTCGATCTGGTCGGGGGAGAGCTCCTCGTCCTGAAGGGCGTCCATGACCTCATTGTAGGTCAAGACGCCGCGCTTCTTGCCTTTGATGATTAGCTCGCGCACCCCCGCGCTCTTCGGTTCCTGGCTCTTCATCCGGTTTCCCCTTTCGATACATGCCGTTGGCCCGGCGGGGCAGCCGTGCCTCCGGCCGAACGTAGTTGCTGAAGTTCATGATATTCCCGGAGCATCGCTTCGGGAATCTCTTGGCCGTCACGCTCCAGGCGTTCCATCTCCACCCGGATGAGTTCGGCCCTGGCCTTGACGGAGGCCTCCCTGATTGTCTTTAGGTAGCCCGGGACCATCTTATCTGGCTCGCCCGGCGGCATCTCGCCCATCACGATCTCGGCGGCCACCCGGGCGTCATCTTCGTTCTCGAAGTGGGCCGGCAGGGCGGCGAGGAAGGCTTCGGACCCCGGGGGCTCGGAAGCCGCCTCCTCGCCGAGGACCATCTCGGCGACGACCCGCTCGGCGGCCCCGGAGAAGTCGTCCGGCCCGAGCCCCCCGACGATCTGCCGCCTCAGCTCCGGCTGGTCGATGAGCAGCCGGAGGAGTCCCCTCTCGGCCAGCAGCCTGGCCGTAGGACGGCCGGCGCGGGCCAGGTCTTGCCCATTATTATTCCTGCTCAACGCTGGAATATGCTGGCTGATCGGTCGGCCGCCGTCGGTGGACTGCGTTCCCGACTTCGTCTGCCTGGCCCGAAAGGCCTTGCGGACCTCGGTCCGAAGGGCCTCGACACCAAGGCCTAGCTTGGTCGCAAACTCCTGAATGTATGCCTCACGCTCGACCGCGTTTTCCAGCCCGGCCAGCACCGTGGCCATGGTCGAGGCGATCTTGACCTTTCCCTCGACGGTCGCCGGGTCACCGTCCCGCCTGGCCAGCTCAAACCGGTACTCCACCAGGGGCAGGGCCTTCTGAGTGGCCGTCCGGAAGGCGTCGGCACCCCGCAGGCGGATGAACTCGTCCGGATCCTTGCCCTCCGCGAGGGCGGCGACCCTGACTCGGCAACCCGCCTCGCCGAGGATCTCCAGACCGCGCATTGTGGCGGTCTGTCCGGCGGTGTCGGCGTCGTAGGCGATCACCGTCTCCGGCGCCATCCGGGCCAGGATGGCTCCCTGGTCACGGGTCAGCGCCGTCCCCAGGCTGGCCACCACGTTCTGGACGCCGGCCTGGTGGCAGGTGATGGCGTCCATGTACCCTTCGACCAGGATGACCTGACCGCTGTCGCGGATGGCCGGCCTGGCCAGGTTCAGGGCGTAGAGGTTGTGCCCCTTGGCGAAGACGACCGTATCCGAAGAGTTGAGGTACTTCGGAAGACTGTCGTCGAGGACCCGCCCGCCGAAGGCGATGACTCGTCCGCGGGCGTCGAAGATCGGGAAGACCACCCGGTTCCGCAACCGGTCATAGTAGGAATCGCGGTCGACGCTGTGGATGACCAGGCCGGCCCCTTCCATGGTCTTCGGCGGAAAGCCCTTGCGAGTTAAGGCCTTGAGCAACAAATCCCAAGCTTCGGGGGCATATCCGAGGCGGAAGCGCTCGACCGTTTCGGCGGTCAGGCCGCGATCGACGAGGTACTGGCGGGCGCCGGCCCCCTGCCGGGACTTCATAAGGGCCAGGTGGTAGAAGTCCGCCGCCAGCTCCAGGGCATGATAATGGGCCTCGCGTTCCTGGCGCCTTCGGGCTTCCTCGGGTGAAAGCTCCGGCTCTGGGAGCGGGAGACCCACTCGTTCCGCCAGCCCGGCCACGGCCTCTGGAAAGGTGAGGTTGTCCCGCTTCATCAGGAAATGAAAAACGTTGCCCCCGGCATGGCAGCCAAAGCAGTAGAACATCTGCTTGTCCGGGGCAACCGAAAAGGACGGCGTCTTTTCGTGGTGGAACGGGCAGAGTCCGACGAAGTTCTTGCCGGTCTTGCGCAACGCGACGCTCTCGCCGATGACGTCGACTATGTCGCTGCGCGAGCGAATCTCCTCGATGAACTCGTCGGTGAGTCCTTTCACCGCCCATCCCTGCCCCATGGCCTGTAGCAGCTACCTGCGCTCAGGCTTTAATACGCTTTCGCTACGACTCCGGTTTTTCCTCCTCGGCGTCATCCGGCCCTTTCTGGGGCCTGGACCTCGCCCTCCGAGGGAGCCGGCGGGAAGTGCTTGTCGAACTGGGCCATGGCATAGCGATCGGTCATCCCGGCGACATAATCACAGGCTCGCCGCCAGTCCGGGGCGGCCAAGCTGGGGGGATCGCCACCGGCAATCTGCCCGGGGTTCTTCCGGTAGAACCCGTAGAGGGCCTGGACCAGCTTCCTCGCGTTGTCCTCTTCAGCCTTGGCCCCGGAACCGACGTAGACTCGCTCGAAGAGGAAGCTCCGAAGGTCGTCCATGGCCCCCCTGACCGGCCGGCTCAGGGCCAGCTCGGGGCGGTCATAGCTGGCCTCGATGACCGCCGTGACCAGGGTGTTGATGCGCCTGGCCCGGGTCGCCCCGAGGACGGCCACCGGGCCGGCCGGGACGTCTTCTGGGGCGATGATCCCCCCACGAATGGCATCATCGATATCGTGGTTGATGTAGGCGATCCGGTCGGACATCCTGACCAACTGGCCCTCGAGGGTGGCCGGAAGGTCTCCGTCGGCCCAGAGGTCGCCGGTGTGCTTGGCGATGCCGTCGCGGACCTCCCAGGTCAGGTTGAGGCCGACTCCCTCGGGATGGCCGGGCTCGAGCCGCTCGAGGAGGGAGACCACCCGGAGGCTCTGCTCATTGTGGCGGAAGCCACTATGGCCCTCGGCTTCGAGGGCGTCATTCAGGACGGCCTCTCCGGTGTGCCCGAAAGGGGTGTGACCGAGGTCGTGGCCCAGGGCGATGGCCTCGGTCAGATCCTCGTTGAGGCGCAGAGCGCGGGCCATCGTCCGGGCGATCTGGGCCACCTCGAGGGTGTGGGTCAGGCGCGTCCGGTAGTGGTCACCGGCCACGGCGATGAAGACCTGGGTCTTGTCCTTGAGGCGACGGAAGGCCTTGGAGTGGATGATCCGATCGCGGTCCCGCTGAAACGCGGTCCGGATCGGGCACGGCTCCTCGGCGACCTGCCGACCGAGGGAGCGGCTGCTCCTGGTGGCATGTCGGGAGAGGGTGCGGTCTTCCAGGTCCTCGGTGAACAGCCGCGGTCGTACGGACACACGGCCGCCGTCTTCCGGTCTGTCGCCCATCTTTGCCCTCCAGAGTGGCTAAGCGCGCCTGTGTTGTATACGAGCCTCGGCCGGACATTCCTTCCGGGTGACGAAAATTTTCGTCGACGGGCGGCCGGCTCAAGTCTCTTCGGTCAACGCGCTAACCAAACGTGGTCACAAGGACGATGATTCCTATTAGATATGGTGCCGAAAGGGGTCCCACGAAACCGCGGAGTGGCGCGGGGGCCGTTCTTCGAGAAGGGTGTTGACCGTGAACAAGACCGACAACCCCATCGAACCCACGCGGTTCATCCTGACCGCCGCCTCCATCGAGCTCCTCATGGGGCTCAGCGTCTATGCCTTGCCGGTCGACCTGCTCGGCCCCCTCTCGCCGGACCTGCGGGGTTTCGTGACCGCCCCGATGAGCACGGCGGGCATCCTCTTGCTGCTCCTCGTGCGCTATCGCCTGCCGCGTTGGGGGCGCTGGGCGGTGCTGGGCTTTGCCACCTTCACCCTGGGCTTCGGGGCCGCCCGGTTGGCCATGGAAGGCCTGTGGATGCTCGCCTTCCTCGAGGCCTCCCTGGTCTGCACCTTGCTGGCGGTGGCCGCTCTGCCCCACGGAATCGGGGGCGTCGTCCCGGACTTCACCTATCTCTTCCTTGCGCTGACTGAGCTCTTGAGCGGAGCGGCGATGCTCATCCGCCCCGAGGTCTTCCTTTACCCGACTTTCCCCCCCGTCCGCGCCTCGACGACCTGGGTCGGGGCGGCCGTGCTGGCCGGCGGGGTACTCTTGACCCTGCGCCGCGACGGGACCAAGTCGCGGATGTGGCTGATCAGGCCCCTCCGCCACCTATTCTATCTGAGGCCCTGGCTGGCGGCGGTCCTGCCGATCCTGATGTTCTATGACCAGCTCTGGCTGAAGGACATCCAGGGCCTGCTGGCCTGGGTGATTTTCCTGGCGGCGATCCCGTGGCCCAAAGGCGTCCTCATGCTCGGACCGGTCGAGGAGGAGGACCGCGCCACGCCGGGGGGCGAAGCGGCCGATTCCATCTCGAACCTGGAGCGCACCCTGGAGATCTGGACCTGGCTATTGGCCCTGGCGTTGGTTTTCTGGAGCGCCCTGCAGGGCTCACACCGGGCGGGGCCGACCGGCGCCGAGGAGGTCTTCACCCTGGCCCTGGTGGCCTGGAACATCGTGGCCTTCTGGGTCCTGCGCGGGCGGGTCACCCCCGGGAAGCGCCTGGCTTGGCAACTGCTCTTCCTGGCGACCGCCGTCGGCGTCTTCCAACTGACGGCCCGCGATCGAACCGTGGCCTACATCTTCGCCGGGCTGCTCATCGTCATCCCCAGTCTGTGGACCAGGGCCTTCGGCACGAAGTCCGGGTGGAGACTGCTCGGTTCGGCGTTGGCGATGATCGCCCTGGGTGGTCTGAAAAGCTGGGCCATCGATGGCCTGGCCCTCGGAGCGGCGATGGGTGAGACCCTGATCGAGCTGTTCGTCCTGGCTCTCGCCGGCGGGATGGCCGTCCGCAGCGCCGGCGAGCAGCGTCATCTGGCCGCCAGCCTCGACGCCCGGGCCCAGGAGCTTTCCGGGGCTCAGGAAACCCTCCGCCAGAGCGAAGAGAAGTTCCGGATGGCCTTCACCCACGCGGCCATCGGGAAGGCCCTCATAAGCCCGACCGGCGGGCGTTTCCTGGCCGTCAACCAAGCCCTGAGTGAGATGCTCGGCTATTCGGAAGTGGAACTCCTGGAGATGACGGACGAGGCCCTCCTCCATCCGGAAGAGCGTCAATCAGGCCATGGTCTACTGGCCCGCCTGCGTCAGGGACCCGTTGACTCCGTCGACCTCGAACGCCGTTACCTCAACAGCCGGGGGGAGACGGTCTGGACCCAGGTGACGGCCTCACCGATCCGCGGGGCCGATGGCGCGCCGCAGTGCCTGGTGGTCGAGATCCAAGACATCACCGCCCGGAAGCAGGTCGAAAGTCAACTGGTCCACCAGGCCAATCACGACTCGCTGACCAACCTCCATAACCGCCGCCGGTTTCGCGAGGACCTCGAGCGTCAGCTGCGGCTGGTCGAGCGGTACGGGTACCGGGGGGCCGTCATCTACCTCGACCTCGATGGCTTCAAGGAGGTCAATGACGCCTTCGGGCACCAGGCGGGCGACATCGTCCTTGTAAGTCTGGCCGAAGCCCTCGAGGCCCACCTCCGAAAGACCGACACCGTGGCCCGCATCGGCGGGGACGAGTTCGCCGTCCTCCTCCCCGCCGCCGGTCCGGCCAGGGCGGGGGTGGTCGCCGAACACATCCTCGGCACCGTGTCCGGGCACGTGACGTTGATCGGGTCCCGGCCGGTACGGGTGACGGCCAGCCTTGGGGTGGCGATGTACCCCGATGACGGGAGGTCGCCGGACGAGCTTCTCAGCCGGGCCGACATCGCCCTGTTCGAGGCCAAGCGAAGCCGCAACTGCTACGTCTTCTACCGTCCGGAGATGGCCGAGGCGGCGGCCGGACCTGGGGTCGGCTGACCGGGGGCTGACCGGCGGGCTGACCGGCCACCTCTGACCGATCGGCAAGAAGGCCCGGGACCAAGCGGTCCCGGGCCCTGCGGTTCGTCAGCCGGCCGGCCGGATCTCGGCCACTGAACCAATGACCACGTCGGCCAGCGGCTCGAGCTTCTCGCGCGGGTTGGTCCCGGTCAGGACCCCCACCTTGAGGCGCACCCCGGCGTTCCGGCCGAGGGCCATGTCGTCGGGGGTGTCTCCGACCATCGCCACGTGCTCGGGCTGAACCCCGAGTTGCTCGCAGACGTGGAGGACGAGGTCCGGGTGGGGCTTGCCGCGCTTGACCAGGTCGCTCCCGCCCAGGTAGTGCAGGAACGGGCGGAGGCCGGTCATGGTCAGCATGACCTCGCTGCGGGTGACCATATCGGTGGTGGCCACGGCCAGCCGGAGGCCGGCCTTTCTCAGGTCGCTCAGGGCCGCGGCCGCTCCGGGCAGGGCCTGGCTGACCTCACCAATCCTGGCCAGGAGCCGTTCCTCGGCCCGGGCGAAGGCCTTTTCGATGACCGACCGCGCCTCGCTCCATCCGAGCCCGGCGTATCGGTACAGGGCCCCGGCGGCGATGATCGTCTCCTCGGCCCGCGAGGCCATGGCCAGGGGCCCGGCCGGATCGATCCAACAGCGCCCGCGGTCGTATCCATCCACCGCATCGAGGTGCGCGGCCAGGTCCGGGGTCAGCCGGATGATCTCGCCCAGGGCCTTACGGCGCTCCTCGGCCATGGCCATCCACCATGGAAAACAATCGACGAGGGTACCGTCCTTGTCGAAGATGATCGCCTCGACCTCGGCCACCACCGGGCCGAAACGGACAGGGAGCATGGTCGTCACTTATCCTTTTCGACGGCGATCTTTTGGGCCACGTTGGCCTGAGCGGCGGCCAGCCGGGCGATGGGCACCCGAAAGGGCGAGCAGGACACGTAGTCCAGGCCCACCCGATGGCAGAAGCCGATCGACTGCGGGTCCCCGCCGTGCTCGCCGCAGATCCCGATCTGCAGGCCGGGCCGCGTCCCCCGGCCGAGCCGGACGGCCATCTCGACGAGCTTGCCGACGCCGCCCTCGTCCAGGGTGGCGAAGGGGTTACCGGGCAGGATGCCCTTTTGCGTGTAGATCGGTAGGAACTTGGCCTCGGCGTCATCACGGGAAAAGCCGAAGGTCATCTGGGTCAGGTCGTTGGTGCCAAAGGAGAAGAACTCGGCCTCGGTGGCGATCTCGTCGGCGGTCAGGGCGGCCCGCGGGACCTCGATCATCGTCCCGATCATGATCTGCTTGAGGGTCACCCCGGTGGCCTTCTGGACCTCGTCAAGGACCCGCTCGGTCATGCCGCGGAGGAGCTGGAGCTCCTTGATGTGGCCGACGAGGGGAATCATCACCTCGGGCCGGGCGTCAACGCCCTCCTTGACCAGTTGGGCGGCGGCCTGGAAGATGGCCCGGCACTGCATCTCGTAGATCTCGGGATGGACGACGCCAAGACGGCAGCCGCGGAAGCCCATCATCGGGTTGAACTCGGCCAGGGCCCGGACTTTCTTGAGCAGCTCCTCTTTCTCGGCGATCTCGGCGTCGTGGCCGGTCTCACCCTTGGAGGCCAACGCCCGCAGGCGGGCGATGTCGACGGCCAACTCCTCGCCGTCGGGAAGGAACTCGTGGAGCGGCGGGTCGAGGAGACGGATGGTCACCGGGAACCCTTCCATCGCCTTGAGGATCCCGTAGAAGTCGCCTTGCTGCATCGGCAGGAGCTTGTCAAGGGCCGCCCGGCGGTCTTTTTCGTTCAGGGCCACGATCATCTCCTGGACCACGGGGATGCGCTCGTGGGCCATGAACATGTGCTCAGTCCGGCACAGGCCGATCCCCTTGGCTCCGAAGTCGCGGGCCTTCTTGGCGTCGCCCGGCGTATCGGCGTTGGCCCACACGCCGAGTTTTTTGAGCTCGTCGCACCAACCCAGGATCTCCTCGAACTCGCCGGAGAGCTCCGGGTCGACCAGGGGCACTTCGCCCAGGATGACCTGGCCGGTGGCCCCGTCGATGGAGACGAGGTCGCCCTCGTGGATGGCCGCCCCGTCGACGAGGACCTCCTTCCGCTCAACGCTGATCTTCAAGGCGTCGCACCCGACCACGCAGGGTTTGCCCATGTGGCGGGCGACGATGGCGGCGTGGCAGGTCATCCCGCCGCGGCTGGTCAAGATGCCCTGGGCGGCGATGATCCCGTGGATGTCGTCGGGGGTGGTCTCCGGGCGAACCAGGAGGACCTTCTGCCCCTTCTCCCCGCGAGCCTGGGCCTCGTCGGCATCGAAGACGACCTGGCCGGAGGCGGCCCCCGGCGAGGCCGGCAGGCCCTGGGCGATCACCTTCAGCTTGGCCTTGGGGTCGATTCCACGGTGGAGGAGCTTGGTCAACTGGTCGGGCTCGATCCGCATGATCGCCTCACGCTTGCCGATCTTGCCCTCGTGGACGAGGTCGGCGGCGATCTTGACCGCCGCCGCGGCCGTTCGCTTGCCGGTCCGGGTCTGCAGGAGATAGAGCACGCCGTGCTCGACGGTGAACTCGATGTCCTGCATGTCGGCATAGTGCTGCTCGAGCAGTCCACAGACCCCGACCAATTGCTTGTAGACGGCCGGAAGGTCCTTGTCAAGCTCGGCGATGGGCTTCGGGGTGCGGATGCCGGCGACCACGTCCTCGCCCTGGGCGTTGGTCAAGTATTCGCCATAGAGGCCCTTGTCACCGGTGGCCGGGTTGCGGGTGAAGATGACCCCGGTGCCCGAATCGAAACCCATGTTCCCGAAGACCATCGTCTGGACGTTGACGGCCGTCCCGAGGTCGGCGGGAATGTTGTTCTGCTTGCGGTAGACGATGGCCCGCTGGTTGTGCCAGGAGGCGAAGACGGCGACGACGGCCATCTCCAGCTGGACCACGGGGTCCTGCGGGAAGTCCCGCCCGGCCTCCCGCTTAACGACTTCCTTGTACTCGTGGACGATGCTCCTCAGGCTGTCCGGCGAGATCTCGTGGTCGAAGCGGACCCGCTGGTCCTCCTTGTGGCCCTCGAGGAGGCGCTCGAAGTCGTGGATGTCGACCTTGAGGACGACGTTCGAGAACATCTGGATGAACCGCCGATAGCAGTCGTAGGCGAAGCGCTCGTCGTTCGTGGCCCTGGCCACGGCGAGCACGGTCTGATCATTGAGACCCAGGTTGAGGATGGTGTCCATCATCCCGGGCATGGAGAACTTGGCGCCCGACCGGACCGACACCAACAGCGGGGTGTGGGTATCGCCCAGCTTCTTCCCGGTCTTCTTCTCCAGGCGGTCGAGTTCCGCCAGGGCCGCCGGCCACAGGCCTTCGGGAAGCTTCTCGCCCTCGGCGTAGAAGGCCTTGCAGGCCTCGGTGCTGATGGTGAACCCGGGCGGGACGGGCAACCCGATGTGGGTCATCTCGGCCAGGTTGGCCCCCTTGCCGCCGAGCAGATCGCGTTGACAGGCCCGTCCCTCGGCAAATGGAAAGACGTACTGTACCCCGCTCATCAGTCTCTCGTCTCCCTCCCTTTGATCATCCGAAGAATGGCGCCGGCCGTCTCCTCGACGGCCTTGCCGGTGACATCGATGCGGCGGCAACCGAGGTGTTTCATGATTCCCCCGGCGTACTCGAGTTCCTCGATGATCCTTTCCCGGCTGGCATAACCGGCCTCGCCGGGCAGACCGAGGACTTCGAGCCGCTCCCCACGGATATCATTGAGCTTTTCGGGGTCGATGGTCAGGCCGATGACCTTTCCCCGCGGCAGCTTGAACAGCTCGGGCGGCGGCGGGACCTCGGGGACCAGGGGCACGTTGGCCGCTTTGACCCGCTTGTTGGCCAGGTATATGCTGACGGGCGTCTTCGAGGTCCGGGAGACGCCGACCAGGACGACGTCAGCCCGATCCAGGCCGCGCGGGTCGAGTCCGTCGTCGTGGTCGACGGCGAACTCGACCGCCTCGATGCGGCGGTAGTAGTCCTCATCGACCCGCCGGAAGAGGCCCGTCTCCATCCGGGGGGCGCCGCCGGCGACCCGGGCCAGGGCGGCCAGGGTCGGGCCGAACAGGTCGACCTGCGGGATGTCCCGGGCGGCCGCCTCGACCGCCATGGCTTCCCGGAGTTCCGGCAGAAGCAGGGTGTGGACGATGGCGCAGGAGCCCCGGGTGTGAGCCCGCTCGATGACTTCGAGGAGGTGGTCGCGGTCGCTGATGTACGGCGCCCGAACGACTTCGAACTCCTCCTCGAACTGGCTCATGGCCCCTCTGGCGACCAGCTCGGCGGTTTCACCAATGGAATCGGAGACGACGAAGACGGCCGGCCGGTCCACCTGATCACCCCCACTATTTACGCTGCGGGCCTGGGATTTCCTTTAGCACCGGGGATCCTTGCTGTTGCCATTCAGGCCTTGGCCGGGACGAGCTTGGACAGATCGGCCATCCGGGTGGCCAGATTGGAGACGGAACGGAGGAGGTTCAGCCGGTTGTCCCTGACCAGTTCGTCCTCGACCATGACCATCACGGCATCGAAGAAGGCGTCGACCGCCGGGCGCAGTCGGGACAGGCTTCTCAGAAAATCGGCGTAGCGCTCCTCTCTCTCCATGGCCAGGGCCTCGGCGGCGACGTCCTCATAGTCGGCGAGGAGGCGCCTCTCGGCCTCGTGCTGGAAGAGGCCGGGGTCGATGGGCTTGACCGCCGGGGCCTTCCCGGCCAGGTTGGCCGCGCGGGTGAAGGCCGTGACGACGTCGGCGAAGGTCCCTTCGTCGCGGACCTCGGACAGGGCGCGGGCCCGGGCGAGGGCCGCGGTCAGATCGTCGAAGCCGGCCGAGAGGGTCGCCTCGATGACGTCATAGCGCAACCCGGTTTCATCCATCGAGGCCTGCAGCCGCTGACGAAGGAAGTCGAGCAGGGCCGAGCGTCCTTCGGGGGCGGTGACGATCCCCTTCAGGTGGTCGAAGGCCCGGTCGACGAGGCCGCTGAGGGACAGGCGGAGGCCCGCTCCGAGGATGATCGCCACCACGCCCTGGGCCGCCCGGCGCAGTCCGTAGGGGTCCTGCGAGCCGGTGGGGACGATCCCGGTGCCGAAGGCGGCTGAGAGGGTGTCGACCTTGTCGGCCAGGGCCAGGAGGCGCCCGGCCGGCGTGGCCGGGATGTCGTCCCCGGCGAAAGCCGGTCGGTACTGCTCACCGATGGCCGCGGCGACGGCTTCGGGCTCACCGGCCTTGTCGGCGTAGACCCGGCCCATGCGCCCCTGCAGTTCCGGGAACTCCTTGACGACGCTGGTGACGAGATCGGCCTTGGCCAGGTGGGCCGCATGCCTCGCCGTCTCGGCCAGTCCGGCGTCGTCCCCGGCGATGTCCACCACCAGGGCTTCTAGGCGGTGAGTCTTGTCGCCCATGGTCCCCAATCGCTCTTGGAAGGAGACGCCGTCGAGTTCGGCCACCCGGTCCCGGAGGGGCCGGGCAAGGTCCTCTTCGAAGAAGAACTTGCCGTCGGCCAGGCGAGCCCGCAGGACTCTCTCGTTGCCGGCCCGGACGACGTCGATGGCGCAGTCGTCGCCGTTGCGAACGGTGATGAACAAGGGCATCAGGTGGCCCTTGGCGTCCACCACCGGGAAGTAGCGCTGGTGGTGCTTCATCGTGGTGATCAGGATGTCGGCCGGGACGGCCAGGTATTCTTGGTTGAAGCGGCCGAGGAGGGCGGTCGGGTACTCGACCAGGTAGGTCACCTCGTCGAGGAGGGACGGGTCTTCGAGAACCCGCCCGCCGGCCTTTTCCGCCAGTGCCCGGATCTGGGCCAGGATCTGGGTCCGGCGCTCGGCCGGATCGACGACGATCTGAGCCCGGCGGACGACCGGCAGGTACTCGGCGGCATGGCCCACCCGATGCGGCTTGGGACTGAGGAAACGGTGCCCCAGGGTCTCCCGTCCGGAGGAAACCCCGTCGAGGCTGAAGGGGATGAGCCGGTCTTGGTAGAGGGCGAGGAGCCACTTAATCGGCCGGACGAAGCGCAGGTCGTGATCGCCCCAGCGCATCAGCTTGGGCCATTCGAGCTTGGTGATGAAGGCCGGAAAGACCCCCCCGAGGACCTCCTCGGCGGTGCGGCCGAGCTCGGTCTTTAGGGCGAAGACATATTCGCCGCCGGCCACGGTCCGGACGGTCAGGTCGGCCGGGGTGACCCCCTGCGAGCGAGCGAAGCCCTCGGCCGCCTTGGTCGGCCGCCCTTCCGGGTCGTAGGCGGCCTTCCTGGCCGGCCCCTTGACCTCGATGATCCGGTCGTCCTGCCGGGAGGCCACGCCCGAGGCGATCAGGACGAGGCGGCGCGGGGTCCCATAGGCCAGGACGTCGCTTGCGCCCAAACGCGCTTCCTTGAGCAGGGCCCGGCCGCGGGCAGCCAGTTGCTCGAGGGCCGCCGGCATGAAGCGGGCCGGGATCTCTTCGGTGCCGATCTCCAGGACCAGGTCGACCGGACCGCCGAGGGCCTGACGCCCACCGGTATCTTTCTTAGCTGGCATGGGATTCGCCTCCCCTGGGGGACTGGCCGGCCTCGGACCCGTCGACGGCCCCGGACGCCGACCCGGCGCCGCCGAACTTGCCGGTCAGCGGGAAGCCCATCTCTTCGCGGACCTTCAGCCAGGCCTGGGCACACCCCCGGGCGATCGCCCGGATGCGACCGAGGTAGCGGGTGCGCTCGGTGACGCTGATGGCCCCCCTGGCCTCGAGGACGTTGAACGCGTGCGAGCACTTGAGGACGAAGTCGTAGGCCGGCAGGATCAGGCCGTGCTCGAGAACCCGCTTGGCCTCCCGCTCATAGAGGTCGAAGGCGGTGATCAGAGCGCCCACGTCGGCCACTTCGAAGCTGTAGGCCGAGTGCTCATACTCAGCCCTCTTGAAGACGTCGCCGTAAGTCACATCGCCGACCCAGATGATGTCGAAGAGGTTATCCTTGTCCTGCAGGTAGCCGGTGAGCCGTTCCAGCCCGTAGGTTATCTCCGCCGAAACCGGCCGGGCTTCGAACCCACCGACCTGTTGGAAGTAGGTGAACTGGGTGATCTCCATCCCGTCGAGCCAGACCTCCCAGCCCGTGCCGGCCGCCCCGAGGGTCGGGGCTTCCCAGTTGTCCTCGACGAAGCGGATATCGTGCCGCTTGGCATCGATCCCCAGAGCGGCCAGGCTGGCCAGGTAGACCTCTTGGATATCGTCGATGGAGGGTTTGATGATGACCTGGAACTGGTGGTGCTGGTAGAAACGGTTGGGGTTCTCGCCGTAACGGGCGTCGGCCGGACGACGGGAGGGCTCGACATATGCCACCCGCCACGGTTCCGGGCCGAGGGCTCGGAAGAAACTCATCGGGTTCATCGTCCCGGCGCCCTTCTCGACGTCGTATGGCTGCCCCAAGAGACAGCCTCGGTCCTGCCAGAACTGGCTGAGGGTCAGGATGACCTCCTGGAAGGTCAGGGGTTTGTGGGCTCTTGGCATTTCTCTTCCTCCCGACTGGTTGGACCCGCCGCAGACGAAATCCCGTCCTCCGGGCGGCGTAAGACGCTGCCCAGGGACGGGATTAATGTTCCCGCGGTTCCACCCTGGTTGGCCGGCCGGCCGTGGCATCCGCCACGGGCCGATCGGTCCGCTCGCTTCGGCGGAGCTCGTCGAGCGCCTCCCCGATGCCCCGCGCCGGTTCGCACCATCCACCGGCTCTCTTGGGCGGGACGCCCCGGGTACCCCTCTCGGTCATTGCTCCCCTAAACGCTTATTAATCTACCAGATTCCGGGGGGGTTGTCAAAAAAGGCGGCGGAGCGAGGGTGGGTCGCCCGGGGCCTCACGGAATCCAGTAGCTTGTCAGGCGGCCCATGGGCTGCAGCACCTTGCGGATCATCAGCATCCCGGTGTAGTTGCAGAGGGCGAAGACGAAGGCGCCCGGTGGGACGGCGGCCAGCCCCAGTTCGAGAGCCCGCCGGTAATCCGGCTCTCGCCGGATGCGATGGTCCTGGGCGGACGCGTATTTGAGCCTCAGGGCCAGGTCATCGGCCCAGGTACCGGAGACCACGGTCCGCTCGAAGCCGGTCGGCCCCTCGAAGAGGTTCTCGAAGCCGACGTCCCAGATCCAGCCGACGTCGATGCCGCGGACGAGGGGGTCGTTCATGGCCACGATGAGGGCCTTGGGTTGCGGGTGCATGACGATGGCCTTGATCATCTCATTGCAGCCGACGGGGTTCTTGACCATACCGATGAAGACCTTGCGGCCGCGGACCTTGACCACCTCGCCCCGGCCAAAGGCCGGCCGGCAACGCTCCAACCCCAAGCGGGCGACGTTTTCGTCGATGCCGAGGCAGGTCGCCGCGGTCAGGGCGGCCAGGGCGTTGTAGGCGTTGAACAGCCCGGGGAAGGCCAGGGAGACCTCGAGTGGGCCGGCGCCGTGCTCCACGGTGAGCAGCGACCCCTCAGCCCCGCGGGGCTTGATCTTCCGCAGGATGACCGAGGCCGTGGGCCGCCCGTAGCCGCAGCCGGGGCACTGGTAGATGCCGGCATGGGCGAAGTACTCGACCTTGTAGGTCAGGAGGGCACCGCAACGCGGGCAATGCCGGCCCTCAATCAGGTGGCCCTCGGTGTGCCTGTCGCCGAAGCCGTTCTCGGCCCCGAAGAAGCGGACGATCCGGCCCGATTGCGAATCGAGACTGGCCACCAGGGGGTCGTCGGCGTTGAGGACGCAGAAGCCGCCCGGGATCGAGGCCAGCCCGCGCCCGACCTTGGTGACGACGTTCTCGATCTGCCCGTAGCGGTCGACCTGGTCGCGGGAGAAGTTGGTGACCACCAGACCGACGCACTTGAGGTCGTTGGCCACCAGGGGCAGCCATCCCTCATCGACTTCGAAGACGGCGTAGTCGGCCTCGATCCGGCCCAGGCAGTCGGCGGCGTTGACGAAGGCGGCGGCCACGCCATACCGGAGGTTAGCCCCGGACGGGTTGTGGATCACCCGGTAGCCCGCCGTCCTCATGATCGAAGTCAGCATCCTGGCGGTCGTCGTCTTGCCGTTGGTCCCGGTGACCAGGATGCTGCCGCGCTTGACCCTGGCACCGAGGGTCCTCAGGATGGCCGGGTCGATGGTCAGGGCGACCTTCCCGGGCAGGTTGGAACCGCCGCGACCGGCCGCCCGACTCGCGTAGAACGACAGCTTAGCGGAAGCCAAGGCTATCCGCCCGCGGAGACCATAGTGGCTCAAACGGCCGTCTCCCTCCCCAGACATGATCGCCTCGGCCGAAGGGCTAGGGCAAAGGCCGCTATAGTCTATGGGAGGGGCCTGGCAGATGCCAATAGTTGACAGAAGCATGGGACATAAGGGAGTCCGAAGAGGCAGATACACCCCGGGAGTGATTCCCCGGGGTGAAGACGAGCCGGCAACCCGTCGATGGCGGGCCTTGGCGAGAGGGCCAGGTCGGCCTCAGACCGAGCCCGGGTCCCGCACCTCGCGCAGGAAAGCCAGGGTCTTGAGGGGCTTGTCCAGCCGGTGCTGGATGTGCTCGGCCAACATCTGCTCGAGGGCCCTGGCGACGGTCGGAGCCAGCTTGAGGGCGACCGCCTTGCGCAGGTCGGCGGTCAGCAGGAAGCGGGCCGATTCGACGGCCCCGGCCGGGACGGTCAGGGCCGACTCGTCGACGGCCGCGCATTCGGGGCAGAGGACGCCGCCGGCGGCCGGCGAGAAGGCCCGCCGGCCCGCGTCGCCCCCACCGAGTGCCCGCCCGCATCCGGCGCAGCGCTCGAACTCCGGCCGGAAGCCGGTCAGGGACAGCAGCCTCAACTCGAAGAGTCTGGCCGTGACCTCCGGTTCGGCCCCCGCTTGGAGCATGTGGAGGGTCGCCAGGAGGAGGAGGAAGAGGTCCGGGTTGCGGTCACGTTCCCGGGTGAACTCATCGGTCAGCTCGGCCAGGTAGGCCCCGTAGGCCGCCTTGACGAGGTCCTCGCGGATGCCGGTGAAGGGCTCGCGGATCTCGCATTGGCTGAGCCGGTCCAGGCCCCGCCCGCGGAAACAAAGAACAAACCCGTGGATGAAGGGCTGGGTGGCGGCGGCCAGCGGGCTCCGGGCCCGCCGGGCCCCGGCCGCGGACACCTGGACCTTGCCTTCCTCACGGGTGTAGAGGGTCAGCGCTTTGTCCGCCTCGCCGAGGTTGCGCGAGCGGAGGATGATCCCTTCGGTCTTGTAGAGGGACACCGTCAGGAGGGGCCCCGCCGGGCGTCGAACTCCTTGATGATGGCCGCCCCGGCGCTGGCCCCGAGGCGAGTGGCCCCGGCCCCGATCATCGCCAGGGCGTCGTTCAGGGTGCGGATGCCGCCGGCGGCCTTGACCCCGAGGTCGGGGCCGACGGTCTGCCGCATCAGCCGGACGTCTTCGAGGGTGGCCCCGCCGGTCCCGAAGCCGGTCGAGGTCTTGACAAAGTCGGCCCCCGCCCGGACGGCGGCCTGGCAGGCCCGGGCCTTCTCCTCATCGGTCAGGTAACAGGCCTCGATGATCACCTTGACCAGCGGATGCCCGCCTTCCTTCGGGGCGGGACGGGCGGGTCCGGCCGGGCGCTTGGCGAAAGCCTCCCGGCCGGCCTCGACCACGGCCCGGATGTCCCGCTCGACCAGGTCGTCCCGGCCGCCCTTGAGGGCGCCGACGTTGAGGACCATGTCGACCTCGCCGGCCCCGGTCAGGACGGCCTCACCCGCCTCGGCCGCCTTGGTGGCGGTGGTCGTCGCGCCGAGCGGAAAGCCGATCACCGTGCAGACTTCCACCTCGGAGCCCTCCAGGTTGGCCACGGCCAGGGCGACGTGTCCCGGGTTGATGCAGACCGAGGCGAAGCCGTATTCCTTGGCTTCCTCGCAAAGGTTGATGATGTCACGGGCGGTCGCCTGGGCCTTCAACAGGGTGTGGTCGATCATCCGGGCCAGGCTCTTGCGGGTCAACATGCCGGTTCTCCCCCCTGGTTCAAAGGTGGTCGCGCCGGCCGAGGCCGGCGCCCGGTCACTTCTGATCGTAGTACCCCAACATCCGCAAGACCTCCGGGCTGTTCCGCCAATCGCGGTTGACCTTGACCCACAGGTCCAGGTAGACCGGCGACCCCAGGAGGCTCTCCACCTCCTGCCGGGCCTGCTGGCCGATCTCCTTCAGCATCCGCCCGCCTTCGCCGATGATGATCCCCTTCTGGGAATCCCGCTCGACGAAGATGATGGCCTTGATGTAGACCATGTTGTTCGGGCGGGACGACATCTCCTCCACGGCCAGGGCCACCGAATGGGGGACTTCCTCGCGGGTGAGTCGGAGAATCTGTTCCCGCACCAGTTCGGCGACGATGGCCCGCTCCGGCTGGTCGGTGACGACATCTTCGGGGTAGTACCTGGGGCCCTCCTCGAGGTGGTCGATGATCGCCCGCAGGAGGACGTCCAGGTTCGTGCCTTCAGTGGCCGAGATCGGGACGACCGACTTGTACGAGCCCAGTCCGGCGTAACGGTCGGTGGCCCCGGCCAGCTCGCCCTGGTGGAGCAGGTCGATCTTGTTGACCGCCAGGAGGGCCGGGGTCTTGGCCTCGATGATCTTGCGGGCGATGAGGACGTCGCCGGGCCCCAGGGGGGCTTGCGCCTCGACGACGTGGACGATCAGGTCGACCTCGGCCAGGGTTCGCTGGGCCAGGTTGACCATGTACTCGCCGAGCTTGTGCCGCGGCTTGTGGATGCCCGGAGTGTCCAGGAAGATGACCTGATACTCCGGGCCGCTGATGATCCCGAGGATCTTGTTCCGGGTCGTCTGCGGCTTGTCGGAGACGATGGCCAGCTTCTGGCCGGCCATGTGGTTGAGGAGGGTCGACTTGCCGACGTTGGGGCGGCCGATGAGGGCGACGAAGCCCGAGCGGAATCCCTCCGGCTGGTCGGGGATCAGCGGCGTGGGCCGGCTATCTTCGCCCAATGGTCATTTCCCCTCCCTCTCCAAGGAGAACGAGAAGGGCAGGAGTTCACCGAGGGTGATCACGGCTGCCTCCCCCGTGTCGGCGTTGCCCGTGACCACCCGGAGGTCCGGCCGAGCAAACTCGGCCATCACCTGCCGGCAAACCCCGCAGGGGAAGGGGAGCTTGGCCCCACCGCCGGCGACGGCGACGGCGGAGAAGGCACGGTCACCCTCGGAGACGGCCTTGAAGACGGCCGTCCGCTCGGCGCAGTTGGTCGGGCCGTAGGCCGAGTTCTCGACGTTGCAGCCGCCGTAGACCCGCCCCTCCGGGGTGCGGACGGCCGCCCCGACGAGATAGCCGGAATACGGGGCATAGGCGCGGAGGCGATACTCGGCGGCCGTTTCGAAGAGCCGGCGGTCGGCTTCGTTAAGCTGGTCGATCCGGGTCTTCACTTGAACTCCACCTTCGTTTCGGGGGGGATGACTTCGATCCAGGTCGAGCCGGGCACGAGGACGAGCGGGTTGCCCTGCGCATCGGTGAAGACGGTCGGGGCTTCCCGGGCGGTCTTCTTCCACTTGGCCTCGATGGCCACCCCCTTGACGAAGACCTGGGCCCGGCCCTCGCCGACCAGATAGACGTTGATCCTCAGCTTGGGGTCTTTGGGGATGGCCTCGGACTTGACGTACTGGATGATCACGTTGGGCGTGGTCAGCTGCTTCTGGGTCGGCTTATCCACCAGCGGCTGTCCCTTGATGAACCTGGAGTAGAGGCCGGTGGCCGGGTCGTACTTCCAGGAGACGACGTATCCCTCGTAGCCGGCCGGGTAGGGAATGGTCATTTCGGTCGCCGGCGAGCCGGTCGGGGCCAGGGCGGCGTCGCGCTTGAACAGCTCGCGCGGCGCTCCTTCGATGGTCGTCCGGTATTGCTTCTCGGCGGCCGCCGCCATGATCCGCTCGTAGCTGGTATACAGGTTGTTCGGGCTCTTCCGGTCGCCGGCCCGCCACGAGAAGCGGGTTGGGACGTTGAACTCGAGGTTGACGTCGTTGATGTGGAACTTCGGGATCTCCAGCTCGGCCTGCGGGCTCTGGCCGCAGTGGACGTAGATCGCGTCGAGCTCCATGACCAGGTCGAGGAAGTAGTCGCGGGCGCTGCGGACCGGTCCGATTTCGGCCGGTGCCTGGTCGAGGAAGACGGCGAAGTAGCGGGTGATGCCGCCTTCCGCCAGGACCTCGTAGACCAGGCCGGCCTGATCCAGGCCGGACTCCGGGCGGGCGTCGGGGTGATTGTCGACCATCACCGCCACCAAGCGACGCTTGGTCGACTCCTCGGTGGTTTCGAGGCCGGTCAGCGGGGAGTAGAACTTCTTGGGGGGCTCGGGCGTTGGCGCTTCGGGCGTCTTGCGGGCCGCCCAGAAACGACAGGCGGCCACCCCGCCGAGGGAGGCTGAGACGGCGAAGACGGCGATGAGGAACCAGACGAAGCGCTTCGGCGAGTGAGCCATGAGGTGGGGACTCCTTCCCTGTCTCGGGCCGCGGGCTTGGGGGTCAGCCGCGGGCGTTGCCCTTTTCGGGGTTGATCACCCCGCCGGAGATGACCATCTTCATCCCGTCCTCGACACTAAGGCTGGTTTGGACGACCTGCGTCTCCGGGACCAGCATGAGGAAACCGGAGGTCGGGTTGGGGGTGGTGGCGACGAAAACGTTGACCATCTTCTCGCCGCTCTTCTCGTTGACCGACCGAGGCGACTCACCGGTGACGAAAGCCAGGGTGTAGATCCCTTTGCGTGGCCATTCGATCATGACCACCCGTTTGAAGGCCGACTGATTGGGCTTGGCGAAGGCGTCGACGATCTGCTTGATGGTCCCATAGACGGTCCTCACCAGAGGGGTGCGTTGGACCATCAGCTCGATGCCCTTGAGGAGTTGGCGCCCGATCCAGATGTTGGTAAGGAAGCCGGCCAGGATGACGACGGCAATGGTCAGAACGAACCCGAGTCCGGGGATGGGGAAGCCGAACAGACGGATGTTCTGGACCAGGCCTTCGGTGAGGCCGTTGAGGAAGTTGAAGACCACCCGAAGGACATAGATGGTCCCGTAAACCGGCAACAGGACGATGATCCCGGTGATGAGCCAAGCGCGGATTCTCTTCCACATGTTTTTCGGTCTCCCCTCCCGGGGGTGATCCTTCAGCCGTCGCTCCGGACCGGGCGGAACAAGAGGTAGGCCAGGACGATGAAGCCGGCGGCCAGCTCGCCCGCGAAAAATGGCCTTTGGGCCAGCCGACCAAGGACGAGTCGCGGGTCGGGGTTCCTGGCCACGACCACCAAAGCCAAGACGATCAGGGCGAAGAGCGAAGTGATGAGAACCGCCCCGGCCGCGGCATCCTTGGCCAGCCTGGCCAGGGGGCTGGGACCGCCGCCGGCATGGTCCACGGCGGCCTCGACGGCGGTGTTGATGAGTTCGGTCGAGATGACGAGGGTGATCGCCAGAAACACCCAGAGCCAATCGGAGACGAGGAAATCCAGAAAAGAACCGGCGGCCAAGACGAGATAGGCCGCCAGCCAATGCAGCTTCAGGTTGCGCTCACGCCGGGTGGCCGAGGCCACCCCGGCGAGAGCCCAGGCGAAGGAACGGAAGAAGGATCGGCCTTCAGCGGGCCAATCCGAGCCGCCGGAGAACGGCTTCCTGGCGTTCATCCATCTCGCGCTCCTGCTCGTCGGTGTGATGGTCGTGCCCGAGGAGATGGAGCAGGCCGTGCAGGGTGAGGAAAGCCACCTCGCGCTCGAAGGTGTGGCCGTATGTCTCGGCCTGATCGCGGGCGCGCTCGAGGGAGACGACGATGTCCCCGAGGAGGAGGGGGCGGTCCTCGTCCGCCCCCTCAAGCATGGCGAAGGAGAGGACATCGGTGGCGCAGTCGATCTGCCGGTACTCCTTGTTCAACTGGTGAATGTGTTCGTCGTCGACCAGGGCCACGCTGACCTCAACCTGGTCGCGGCGGGCGGGCGACAGCTCCTCAGTCAGGCCGGCCTCGACGGTCGACCTGACCAGACCCTCCAACCGCTCGTCGACCGGCACCTTATCCTGAAGATTGCTTATCAGAACCTCCATTGTCTGGACCCTCCCCGCTGCCTTCGGCCCCATTCGCGCCTTCCTTCCCGCTATCCTTCCCGCTTTCCCGGCCGTTCTTGCCGTTCTTATGGCCCGGGCGCAGGTCGGCCAGGACGTTATCGGGATACTCGATCCGCGGGTGGAAGATGCCGGAAAGGACCCGGACAAATGAGCCGGCGATGGTGTCGAGGTCGCGGAAGGTCAGGCCGGACGAGTTCAGTTGGCCGTCGTCGAGGCGGTCCTTGAGGATCTTCCGGACAAGGGTCTCGATGCGGGCCGGGGTCGGTTTGGCCAGCGAGCGAACCGCCGCCTCGACCGAGTCGGCCAGCATGACGACGGCCCCTTCGCGGGTTTGCGGGCGTGGGCCCTCATAGCGGAAGTCCTCTTCGACGACTTCCTCGGCCCGGCCGTTCTCGGCCGCCCGGGAGAAGAAATAGGACACCAGCGAGTTCCCGTGGTGCTGCCGGATGATGTCGATGATCGGCGGGGGCAGGTGATACCTCTGGGCCAGCTCGACGCCGTCCTTGACGTGGGAGGTGATGATCAGGGTCGAGAGGGTCGGCGAAATCTTGTCATGCGGGTTCTCCAACCCGAACTGGTTGTCGATGAAGAAGTATGGGCGCTTGGTCTTGCCGACATCGTGGTAGTAGGCGCCGACCCTGGCCAGCAGCGGATCCCCACCGGTGGCCTCGGTGGCCGCCTCGGCCAGGTTGGCCACCATGATGCTGTGGTGGTAGGTCCCCGGGGCCTCGACCAGCAGCTTCTGGAGGAGGGGCTGCCCGGGATTGGACAGCTCGAGGAGCTTGACCGCGGTGATGACGCCGAAGAAGCTCTCGAAGAAGGGCAGCGAGCCGATGGTCAGGATCGAGGCGATCAGCCCGTTGACCATCCCCCAGAGGTAGGTACGCCAGGTCTCGATCTCATAGAGGGAGTGGGCGCCCATCAACGACAGGGCCAGGATCCCCGACAGGTTGGCCAGGCCGACCAGAAAGCCGGCCCGCATCACGTCGGAGCGCTGACCGACCCGGGCCACTGAGAAGACGCCGGTCAGACCGCCGAGGGCGGCGACGACGGCGTAGCGCAAGTCGTTGGCGTTGACCAGCCCGGTGATCACGGCGAGGACGATGGCGAAGACCACGGCCACCTGCCGGTCGACCAGGATGGCGACGAGCATCGTCCCGAAGGCCACCGGGGCGAGGTAGCCCGAGACGGTGTTGACCGCCCCGGCGAGAAAGGCCGTGACGACGATGATGATCCCGAGCATCATCATCGCCGACTCGTCTTCCCAGGCCTTGCGGGCCATGGCGTAGAGGTAGAGGCCGATGGCGGCCATCAGGATGGCGGCCATCATCGCCGAACCGACGTAGTAACTCAGGTCGAAGCCCTGCCGGAGGACGCCGAGGTCCTGGAGGATGACCAGGTCCTCCTGAGTGACGATGGTGCCATCATGGACGACCCGCTCCCCGCGGAGGATCCTGACCGGCTCGACCGAATCCATCGCTTCCTGCCGCCGCAGCCGGGTCTCGTTCTCATTGAGGGCCATGTTCGGCCGGAGCACCATCTTGGCCAGTTCGGAAACGAAGAGCCGATCGGTCGCGGGCAGCTGTAGGGCGGCGACCTCGTTGTCGGCCTGTCGTTTGGCGGTATCCAGGGTGTCTTCCTTGATCCCCACCTGCATCACCCGGCCGAGGACGTCGCTGGTCCACTTCTCCAGGTTGGCCAGGTTGGCCGGCGAGGTCTTGAGCGCCTGGCTCAGCGTGGCGTCGTCGACGTTGGCGTTGATCTCCGCCCGGAGCTTGTCCAGGCGTTGCTGGGCGGTGAGGGCGGTGTCCGCCCTGAGTTCCCCGATCCTGGCGAACAGCCGGACCACGTCGTTCTTGGCCGCCGCGGCGACCGCCGGGTTGAGCTCATAAACGTCGGGGACGGTGTCCGCCTTCTGCTGCCGCTGCTTGTCCGTCTCCGGCCGGTTGACGATCGCCCTGGGGGCGTCGATGTCTCGCGGCGCCGGTTGCCCGACCTGCAGGGAAACCTTCTCCGGCCGAGCGTGGCCGGCGATGATCACGGTCAGGAGGATAAAGAAGATAACCGCCCAAACGATGCGCCGCTGGGCGGGGTCCGGTAACAGTCGATCGTTCAGGACACGTCGCCATTTCTTGCCGAGGTCATCGAAGGAAGCCAACCGCTTCAGCTCGTTTCTCCCTTAGTTCGACCGGAATCAGGCCCGATCCGGCTCCCCGCTCCGGACGGGCTCGTCCTTGCGCAGTCTATCGAAGACTTCATAGGCTTTGATGATCTTCTGAACCAGCTCATGGCGGACGACGTCGCGGTCGCTGAGGTAGACGAAGGCGATGCCATCGACCCCTTTGAGGACCACCCGGACTTCCTCGAGCCCGGAGAACTTCCCGCGCGGCAGGTCGACCTGAGTGATGTCGCCGGTGACCACGGCCCGGGAGCCGAAGCCAAGCCGGGTCAGGAACATCTTCATCTGCTCCGGGGTCGTATTCTGGGCCTCGTCGAGGATGATGAAGGAGTCGTCCAGCGTCCGGCCGCGCATGTAGGCCAGCGGGGCGACTTCAATCATCCCGCGCTCCATGTACTTCTGAAAGGTGTCCAAGCCGAGGATGTCATAGAGGGCGTCATAGAGGGGCCGCAGGTAAGGGTCGACCTTCTCCTGCAGGTCTCCGGGGAGGAAGCCGAGCTTCTCGCCGGCCTCCACGGCCGGACGGGTGAGGATGATCCGGTTGACTTCTTTGTTCTTGAAGGCCTGGATGGCCGCGGCCATGGCCAGGTAGGTCTTGCCCGTGCCGGCCGGCCCGATCCCGAAGGCCAGGCCGTTGTGGCGGATGGCCTCGATATACTCCTTCTGGCCCAGGGTCTTGGGCTTGATCGGCTTGCCTCGCGTGGTCATGCAGACCACGTCGGAGAAAACATCGCCCAGGTCGGCGTCGTTCCCCTCCTGGGCAAGGCGGATGGCGTACCTGACCTCCCGACCGGAGACGTTCACCCCGGAGCGGAGCAGGTCAAGGAGTTGTCGCAAAAGGGTCGAGACCTTTTCAACGTCCTCGGTCGCCCCGGTGACGACGATTTCGTTCCCCCGGCTGACGATCTTCGCCGGGAAGCCTTCCTCGACCATCTTCAGGTTCTGGTCGAACCGGCCGAACAGGTTCTGGGCCTCGTCGTTACTGAGGATGGGGATCCTGGTCTCGGTCTCTATGTTCTCCAAGACTGGTTTTAGCGACCTCCTAGGCCAGCGATGGCTTGGGCCCCGAAAGGCCGTCTCGCTGGTTACCGGTCAGGGGACGATGGCCTCCGCCCGTCCGATTTCCTCGAGGGTCTCGATGGTCACGCCGACGGAGACCTTGCCTTCGCCGGCCGCGATCACCGGCCGGACGTCGATGATCCTGACTCCCGGTGGGATTCTGGTCATCGCCTGGACGGTAGCGCTCTCCTTGGCCTCCTGTTCGGCAACCTCGGGCGCGACGGTCTCTTCGCCCGTCGTGACCTCGTGAAAGGTTATCCAAGTCAGTTCGACAGGGATCTGGATATTCCTCCAGATGGGCACGGAGCGGTGGGTTTCGGTCCGATCGTAGTCCTGGAAGGGCACGTCGTTCTGGCCTTTGACTATTATTTCCTGCTGGCCGATTTTGATGAGGACCCGGGTCCGGGCGCGGCCGGTCCGGAGGCGGATTACCCTGGTCAGGAAGGCCTCCGCCTGCCCGTGGTACCAGACCCTGGCCCGGATGATCCCGGCGGCATGGACCAACCGGGTCAGAGGGGGGAGCCCCCCCGGTAGCTTGTGCGGCTCGACCAGGCCTAGTTGCTCTTCGGCGGACAGGCCGATGAGGCCGGAGATGAGGATCTGGCCGGCGGTCACGGTCTGCCCCCGGCCGACCAGCGGGACCCCCTTGAGGGCCAGCACTTCCTCGACCAACCCGTCCTTGTTGGCGACGACATGGGCGGGGGGCGTCGCCGGGGCCTCGGCCGGCGGGAGGGCCTTCTCGGCGACGGCCAGGACGGCGCGGGTGCCGTGGATCTCCAGGGCCGCCCAGGAGATCTCGCGGACCTCCAGGACGAGCCCGGTCTCGACGACATGGAAGTCGACCGATCGCTTGAGGACCCCAGGCTTGAGCCCGAGTCTGGCCGCGGCCTGGGTGACCACGTCCAGCGGCAGGGTCTCCAGGCCGGTCACCTCGACGCTCCAGACGAAGGACGACAGGGCGAAGAGACCGACGAGAAACAAAAAAACGCCCACCACCAGGCCCTGGCGATTAAGGACGCGGCGGGCCGAGAAAGGAAGGCCGTGCCGGTCCTCGATGTGGACCAGGACCCGCCCCTTGCGGGCTAGGTGGTGCAGGTCCGCGAAGTTACGGGCCGGAACCTTCATCCACAGGACGTGACGCCCGGCGACGACCTGCCACACTGGAATTCCGGCCTGGACGGCCAGGTTGACCAGCCGCTCCGGACTCTGACCCTCGACCCGGATCGTCAGGTAGCCGATGAGATAGGCAATGACCCTGAAGACGACCATCGCCGACCTCCCCGCCGCCCTGACTAGACCCGGTACTCCAGACCGGTGATCCGGCCGAGGACGATCATCTCCTCGGTCCCGACGCTGCCGATGACCAGGCCTTCGCCGGTCAGGACGAGCTGGCCGGTCTCCAGGCCGACCCTGACCCGGCCGGGGGAATACTCGACCAGGCCCCGGTGGTTCTCCACGACCGCCTGGAGGTTGCCCACCAGGACCACCCGGGGGAGGTCGAGGATGACGTCGCTGGGGAGTTCCAGCAGGTTGGCGAGTTTTTGGCGGAGACGGCGGCTGCGGACGCGGTAGCGGGTCATCCGTTCCTCGATGGCCCGATTCGGCCACGGCCGCCGGCGGTCCTCGGACATCTTCCTACCCCCGCGTGGCGGTTCTCTAGAGCCTATGCCGGGCTGGGCGGCCGCATGACCGGACCGGCCGTCAGCCGTCGCGGGGCCCCCGTCTGTCGTCACGGGTCGTCTCGACAGACGACAAGAAAAAGGCTCATCTCGGTTTTCGACCCCGGATGAGCCCGCTGGTTCATCGCTTCAAGGGGCGCCCTCGCCGCCCCGGCACCTCACCCGAGGGTCTCGCGGACGATCTGGTTGACCAGCTTGCCGTCGGCCCGGCCCTTGACCTTCGGCATCAGGGCGCCCATGACCTTGCCGATGTCCTTGGCCTCCTTCGCCGCGACCTGGGCGATGATCTCCACGACCAGGCTCCTGATCTCGTCGGGGGTCATCTGCTGAGGCATGTACCCGAGGACGATGGCGATCTCTCGTTCGAGGGCGGCCACGGTCTCCGGGCGCTCGGCCTTCTGGTACTCGACGATGGCGTCGCGCCGCTGCTTGACTTCGCGGGCGAGGACCTCGAGGACCTCCTCGTCGGAGAGTTCGTGGCCGCGGTCGATCTCGGCGTTCTTGATCGCCGCCCGGGCCAGTCGGATGACCGACAGTCTTTCCTTGCCTTCCTCGCGGGCCTTCATCGCCGACTTCATGTCCTCGTTGAGCCTTTCTTTCAAGGTCACCGTCGACGCCTCCCTTGCAGGATGCTGAGTTGCCATAATAAAAGCTGGGCCCTCATCGGACCCAGCCGTTACTTGCATTACTTATACCGGCGCTTCCGCGCCGCTTCGGACTTCTTCTTCCGCTTGACGCTAGGCTTCTCGTAGTGCTCGCGCCGGCGCGCCTCAGAGATGACGCCGGCCTTCTGGCATTGGCGCTTGAAACGACGGAGGGCACTCTCCAAAGATTCGTTTTTGCCGAGCTTGACTTCCATGAATATCCCTCCCCTCGTCCAAGTAAGGGTGGGCCCGATCGGCCGCACAGGAAAACTTAACCGGCCCGCGGTGGCTCTTCTCTTCGCAGGCACGCAGAAAGATTATACTATGACCGTTTTTGTTATGTCAATCAATAATCGGGGTGGCAAAAGACTGCTTGTCTAGCCCGGCGGCCAGGCCAAGGCCCGCCCGCCGAGGATATGAAAATGCAGGTGATGGATGGTCTGCCCGGCGTCGGGGCCGTAATTGACGACGACCCGATAGCCGCCGGGAACCAACTTCTCCTTCTTCGCCACCGCGTTGATGACGTCGAAGATGTGCCCGAGGAGATCGGCGTCGTGCTCGGCCAGGTCCCGGACGGAAGCGATGTGTTCCTTGGGGATGACCAGGAAATGTACGGGGGCTCCGGGATTGATGTCCTTGAAGGCCCTGACGTGGTCGTCCTCGTACAGGGTGTCGCTGGGGATCTGGCCGGCGGCGAGCTTGCAGAAAAGGCAGTCTTCCATGTTGTCACCCGTTCTTGGCGGACTTGGCCCCGGTCTTCAAGCTAGAGTATCGGAAGGTGCCGCTCCAATTATTCGATTCTCGGCGGAAAATCCCTTTCTTGGCAAGGAGCTACAAGTGACCGTCATCGCCCACCACCGTCACCGCCCGCGGCGATGCGACCTCCTCGGGGCTCAGGAGCGGGGGCTCACGAGCGGCGGGCAGCCGCGGTCGTGGTGGATGCAGTCGTGGCAGCCGGCGCAGTACCTGATGTCGTTCTCCAGGCCGGCGGCGGCCTTGCGGACCCAGAGCGGGTCGGCCAGCAGGGCGCGGCCGATGGCGACCAGGTCGGCCACCCCGTCTTCGATGATCTGCCGAGCCGTCTCCGGACGGAGCACCCGCCCGACGGCGGTCACCGGCGTCTCCAGTTCGTTGATCCGCAGGACCTGCTTGACTCCCTTGGCGAGGAGCGCCGTCGAACTCAGGGTCGCCCCGGTCGGCTCGGGCGGGGCCGTGCCCCCGGGAAAGCCCGCCGAGACGTGGATGAAGTCCGCTCCGCGTTCGGCGAGGGAGCGGGCGATGACGGCGCCGGCGGAGGCCCGGTTGCCGCCGGCGACATACTCGTCGGCGCTGATCCTCACCCCCACCGGCAGGCCCGAGCCGGCGGCCCGTTTGACGGCGGCCAGGACCTCCAGGGGGAAGCGCATCCGCCCGACGAAGTCGCCGCCGTAGTCGTCTTCCCGGTAGTTGGCGAAGGGGGAGAGGAATTGGTTGATGAGGAAGCCATGGGCGGCGTGGATCTCGATGGCGTCGGCGCCGGCGGCGGCCGCCCGCCCGGCGGCCGAGGCGAAGGCCTCGACCAGGGCCCGGATTTCGGGGATGTCCAGCTCCCTGGGCCTCGAGAGGGGCAGGGTCGGCGAGGGGATCGGTGACGGGGCCACCAGGCCCATCCCCGACCGGGCGAGGAATCCCGATTGCCGCCCGGCGTGGTTCAATTGGATCGAGACCTTGGCCCCCGCGTTGTGGATCCGCTCGACCAGGTAATGGATGCCGTCCTGGAGATCATCGGACCACAGGCCGAGCTCGTTGGGGCTGAGCCGACCGTCGCGGGCCACCGCCGTGGCTTCCAGGGTGATCAGGCCCGGACCCCCGTCGGCGTGCTCCCCGTAGTAGCCGATCACCCTGAGGGTGACCTCACCCTCCTCGGAGGCGTAGTCGCTGACCATCGGGGCCATGACGATGCGGTTCTTGAGCCTCAGGCCACACCATTGGAGGGGTTCGAAGAGGGACGACGCTAAGACCACCTCGGCGGCCACCTCGCAGGATCCTCAGCCGTCGTTCACCGGTCGGCGGAGGCTTGATCGGCTATGGTCTTGAGCCGCTCGAAGGCGGCGAGCTTGTCGGCGAAGGGGATGGCGCTGCGGCCGCGCGGGCAGGGGACCGCCTTGTCTTTCTGCGGTTGACACCTTTGGCCCTGCCTCCCGGCGGGAAAGAATAGGACGAGACCTGGAAGAGAGGGGGATCATCGTGGACCAACTGAAGCTCGACGTCCGGGCCCGCTGGCAAGGCAAGGCCAAGACCGCAGTGCATATCCGGGACTTCCCGCCCCTGTACATGGACGAGCCGCCGGCGATGGGCGGAGGCAACGCCGGGCCCAGCCCGATGGAGTACGTCCTGGCGGCCCTCTGCGGCTGCACGGCGATCATCCTGAGGATGGTCGCCGGGGAAATCGGGGTGGCCATCGAGTCACTGGAACTAGCCGCCGAGGGGACCATCGACCCCCGCGGCCTTAAGGGCGATCCGAAGGTCATCGAGCACTTCCAGAAGATCGCCGAGACGGTCAGATTGACCACCGACGCCTCCCCCGAGCTTCTCGAACGGCTCAAGGAGGAGTGGGTCGACCGCTGCCCGGCCTATAACCTGGTGAAGGACGCCGGCATCGACCTGACCGTGGACTGGGAGATCCACCGGCCGTGACGGGCCGCGGACCCGTCGGGGGGCTCGTCCGCCTCGACGCCACATGAAGCGGCCCGGCAACGATAGGAGAAGACTTCGACCACGGCCCCGGCCGCCCGCCTCAGGGCGCGTCCGAAGCCGGGGTCGGTCGCGTCGTTGGGGGCGAATGCCGGTCATTCCGACCGGTAGACGGTCTCGTTGCGGTTCTTGTCGGCATGCCGCTCGATGGCCAGAGCGATCAAGCGGTTGATCAGCTCCCCGTACGGTAGGCCGCTGGCCTCCCAAAGCTTCGGGTACATGCTGATCTTGGTGAAGCCGGGAATGGTGTTGAGCTCATTAAGGTAGATCCGGTCGGTGCCTCTTTCAACGAAGAAGTCGACCCGAGCCATCCCGGCACAATCGATGGCTTTGAAAGCCTCGACGGCAAGTCGCCTGACCTCGGCGGCCGTCTCCGGCCGCAGGTCGGCCGGGATCCGCAACTGCGAACGTTCATCCACGTACTTGGCGGCGTAGTCGTAAAACTCGTTGCAGGGAACGATCTCGCCCGGCACGGAGGCCTCCGGGTGGTCGTTTCCGAGGACGCTGCACTCGATCTCCCGGGCGTCGACGGCGTCCTCGACCAGGATCCTCCGGTCGTAGCGGACCGCCAGGTCCATGCCGGCTCGAAGTTCATCGCGGTCGTGGGCTTTGCTGATCCCCACGCTCGAGCCGAGGTTGGCCGGCTTGATGAAGACCGGGAAGCCGAACTTGACCTCGATCTCCCGGGCCACGGCGTCACGCCGCTCCTCCCAGTCGCGCCGGAGGATCAAGAGGTAGTCGACCACCGGCAGACCA
Source organism: Bacillota bacterium (assembly GCA_036504675.1). Classification (NCBI taxonomy): domain Bacteria; kingdom Bacillati; phylum Bacillota; species Bacillota bacterium. The sequence goes on from DASXUT010000154.1 coordinate 49,755, forward strand.
CGCTGTTGCCAGACGGCCTTGGCCATGGCCTTGTCCATGCCCACCGAGGAGGCCAGGACACCGGCCCCGACGTACGGGATGTTGGCCATCTCCAGAAGGCCCTGGACCGTCCCGTCCTCACCGTAAGTCCCGTGGAGGACCGGGAAGACGACGTCGATGGCCTCCGGCCGACCGGGCCCGGGGCCGGCCGCCCCGGAGTCCGCTGCTTCCGGCAACTTGATCAGGCCGGGCGAACCCGGGTCGGGGAGGATCGCCAGGGGCGTCCCGGGGGATCCCTCAATGCCCGATTTCAGGGCCTTCATCGAGTCACCGGAAAGGAGCCACTGCCCGGAATGGGCGATCCCGATCGGAACGACCTCGTATTTGTCCTTGTCGATGGCGCCGATGACGTTGGAGGCCGACATCAGAGAGACCTCATGCTCCCCCGAGCGGCCTCCAAAGATGACGCCGACCCTTAACTTCCTGGTCAAAGCCCTACCTCCCGTTTAACCGGCAAAAAGCAGTACTAGGCTATTCAACGAAAAATTGGCTTATCCCTGTCCAGCCGGGCTGGACAGGGCTGGCAAATTCAGGTCCGACGGGGCCGAGCCCGGAAAAAGAAGACGCCCCTTGGGTCGAGGGCGTTCTGTGAAGGGCATCCTCGCCGGGGCGTCAAGCCACATCCTTATCCAGGGCAGGACGAGTCAGATTGAGCGTTGGAAGGGGTCCCGGGTGCCTCAGAGTTTGAAGCGGCCGACCAACGCCTGCATCCCCATGGCCATCTCGGCCAGGGAACGGCGACGGTCTCGTCGACGGTCGAGAAGATCAGATCGAGCGCCTCTCCGGCCTTGCCGGCCAGCTCCACGCCACGTTCGACGTCTCCCGTGCCGAACACATGGCCTTGACCGCACGCGCGGTCCCCTGCTGCATGCCGCCGACCAGGTCGCCGATCTCGCGGGTCGCCCGTGAAGAGCGCTCGGCGAGCTTGCGGACTTCCTCGGCGACTACGGCGAAGCCCTTCCCAGCAATCAAGGAGGTTCGACCGTCGTGTTCCAAGTCCTAGGCCTGGTCCACGGGGCCCCCGGTGGCTCGTCCGGCGGCTTCCCCCGGCCCGGTCAGGCCGGTGAGTTCGACCCGGACCAGACGACCGCGCCACTCGGGAGGACCGTCGAAGGCCACCCTGACGTAATTATCGGCCAGACCTTCGAGCACCGCGGGAAGCGGGTCGGCCCGCCGGCCCTCGCCCCCGTCCTCTTCGACCAGTACTTCGGCCACCGAGCCGAGCTGGGAAGAGACGAAGGCGCGCCCCATCTCTTCACCCAGGGCGATTAGGCGGGCGCTCCGGGCGGCCTTGACCGCCGAGCCGACCTGACCGGGTAGGCCGGCCGCGGGGGTCCCTCGCCGGCGGGAGTACTTGAAAACATGGAGGCGCGAGAAACCCATCGACCGGGCGAAGCCGTAGCTCTCCGCGAAGTCCTCCTCGGACTCGCCGGGGAAGCCGACCATGATGTCGGTACTGACGGCCAGCCCGGGCACACGGCCCCGAGCCCCGTCGATGACCCGGCGGTAGTCGTCCGGCGAGTACTGCCGGTTCATCGCCCGGAGGGTCCGAGCGCAGCCGCTCTGCAGGGGGACGTGGAGGTGGCGGCAGAGGAGGCCGTCGCCAATCAAGTCGACCAGCCCCGGGGTTATCTCCATCGGCTCGATGGAACTCAGCCTGACCCTGGCCAGACCGGGCAGACCGGCCAGACGGCCGACCACCCCGGCCAGATCGACGTCGCCCAGGTCACGGCCGTAGGCGCCGAGGTGGATACCGGTCAGGACGACCTCCTTGAACCCGGCCGCGGCCAGACGCCCCACCTCGGCCACGACGTCCTCGGGGCGACGGCTGCGGATCGGGCCGCGGGCATATGGGATGATGCAATACGAGCAGTACTGCTCGCAGCCTTCCTGGATCTTGACGGTGGCCCGCGTGCGCCCGTGGAAGCCCTCGATGGGAATCTCTTCGTAGCGCCAGGGCCTGACCCCGTCCTCGGCCCCGGCCGGAGCCGGCGGCGCCGCCCCCGCCGCCTCCCCGGCCCGAGCCTGCTCGACCAGGTCGACCAGGCGGTCACGGTCGCGGGTGCCGACGACCACGTCGACCCCCGGGATGTCGATCACCTCGCCCGGCTCGGTCTCGGGGTAACAGCCGACCACGGCGACAATGGCCGCCGGATGGTCCCGGGCGACCCGGTGGATCAGTTGACGGGACTTGGCCGCCGCCCGGCCGGTGACCACGCAGGTGTTGACGACGTAGACGTCGGCCTCCTCGGGCGACGGCACGGCGTCATAGCCGGCCCGGGTGAACAGGCTGAGGAGGGCTTCGCTGTCATACTGGTTGACCTTGCAGCCGAGGGTGGTGATGGCCACCCGCGGCCGCCGCCCGTCTCTGGGCTCGCTCATCACTCGACCTCGTCCATACCGGGCAGCCCGCCGGACGGCCGGCCGCTCGGCCGGCGCCCCAGGTCGCCCAACTCGTAGAGGACCATGGTCAGGGCGGCCACGGCCGCCGTGTCGGTGCGGAGGATGCGCGGTCCCAGGCTCACCGGCTTGATTCCACAGCGGTCGGCGGCGGCCACCTCGGCCGCGGTCAG
>DASXUT010000155.1 GCA_036504675.1 Bacillota bacterium
AGGCCCTCTATGACCTTGGGATCTTCAAGGGCTATAGCGACCACGGCTTCCACCCGAATGACCTCTTGACCCGCGCCCAGTTAGCCATTCTGGTCGACCGCGTCCTCGGTTCGGCCAAATAGGCAGATCTAAGGGCTGTCCCCAGTCTCTGCCAGTATGTGTGAAGGGGCCAGCTAAGGCTGGCCTATTTTTTTCCTCAAACGGCTGTGGGCGAGGAGTGCTTTCCGATGTCCGTGGCCCCAATGCCCCCCTCATCCGGGAGCAGGTCTGGTGGCTGAGCGTACCCCCTTAGTGACCAAGTGGCAGCGGCTCAGTACAGCCGGCCGAGAAACCACCCGTGGAGGCCTTGTCGCCTCCGCGGGTATCGTCATGCTCTTCAATATCCTGGCGAAGGTGCTGGGCTTCACTCGTGACGTCATCCTAGCCGGCTATTTCGGTGCGGCCAGAGCAACGGACGCCTTCTACGTCGCCCTGAACTTGCCTCAGACCTATCTAGCCAGCATCGGGGGAGCCATCGGGACAGGTGTGCTCCCGGTGGTGACCGAGCTGAGGGTCCAGGGCAAGGAGGACGAGGCGCGGGTCGTTGCCTCCACAATCTTGAACCTGACGATTGCGGTGTCGGCAGCCGTTGCTCTAGGCGGGGTGGTTCTGGCGTTGCCGATAATGCGACTCGTGGCCACCGGGCTGGCCCCGGAGACCCTGGCCCTTTCCGCCAGCTTAGCCCGCCTGCTCTTTGTTGTCTTCGTTTTCGTGGGCGTGGGTAGCGTACTGGGCCTTCTGCTCAACTCCCTTAAGGATTTCGCCGTCCCAGCAGCTAACCCGGTCCTCGTCAACATTTTTACTATTGCCGTGGTAACGTGGCTGGCCCGGGACCTTGGCATGTACGCCGCGGTCTACGGCTATGCCGCCGGTGCCATAGTCCAGTTCTTGCTTCAGGGCTACTGGCTCCGGCGGCGAGGGTTGCCACCGGGGCTGTCCTTCGACCTTCATCACCCGGCCGTCCGCCGAGTCCTTACTCTGGCTGTTCCGGTCTTGGCCGGATCTATTGTCGGGGGCATCTACCTCACTGTGGACAACTGGCTGGCCTCTCATCTGGCCGAGGGCAGCATCGCGTCAAAAACTTTCGCCTTGAAGTTGATTCAGGTGCCAGTGGGCATCCTGAGTGCCGCCATCGCCACAGTGACCTTCCCCACGCTTTCTGAGAGAGCCGCTCGCCAGGACATTGCGGGACTGGCCGACGTGACCACCTTCGGGCTCCGTGCAGTAGCCTTGGTCACGATACCTGCGGCTGTTGGTCTGGCCGTCCTCAGAATTCCGGTTGTCGGAGTCCTTTTCGAACGAGGGGCTTGGAGCGCGGAGGCCACGGCCTCGACATCAGCTGTGCTTTTGTACTACGCCCTCGGCATCTTCGCCGTGGCGGCCACCCCCGTGCCCGCCAGAGCCTTTCAGGGGATGCAGGACATGGTCACTCCGCTTTTCTTGGGCGTCGGGGTAGCCTGTCTGAACATCGTTCTTGACCTGATCCTGATCCGGCCGCTCGGGCTGGTGGGCCTGCCTTTGGCTAATTCGGTGGCGGTCACCCTGGGTCTGGTGGCCTACTACTATCTGCTCAACCGTCGCGTTCACGGCCTTCCGGGGACGAAGCTCGCTGCCTCGCTGGCGAAGATTGTAGCTGCCTCGGTTGCCATGGGCCTCGTCGTCTGGGCAGCCGTACCGGTCGTCAGCCGATTAGTGCCGAATGATGGCACATTGATCGAGGCGAGCAAGCTGCTAGCCCTTATCGTCCTCGGCGGCCTGGTTTACCTTGCGGCCTTGATCGCCCTTCGCCAGGACGACGTCCAGTCGTTGGGATCCCTGCTCAGGAGGACGCTTGCCAGGGCTCGCTGACTGCTTAGGCTGAGGCATTGGAGGACTTCCCATGCGCCGCCTCGTGACCGGCGGAGCCGGCTTCATCGGCTCCCACCTCACCGAAGCCCTGTCGGAACTGGGCCACAAGGTGGGGGTGGTCGATAACCTGTCGACCGGCTCCCTGGATAACCTGGCCGCCCAGGTGAACGTGCGGGATTCGCTCGAGCACCCAACGGCTGATGCCAAGGCGAACGTCCTTGGCTCGGTCAACGTCCTCGAGAACTCCGTTCGGACTCTAGTTTGACACCCCATTTACGCAAATCGTTGCAGCTGGAAGGCTACAACGATCAAGGGCAGGACGTACCACAACACGGGTCGGCTCGGGGAATGACCACCCAGTAAAGAAACAGGCGGGGCCCTCAATCGAGGACCCCGCCTTGGTATTCTGGCCGGTACTTTCGCTCACGGCATCTCCGGCCGATACCCGCTGGCCACGTCAGCCCACTTCACATAATAAGCGCGGCCCCCATTATCCCATCCACAGAAGAACCCATCGCGGGTCCCGACGGCCTCGAACCCGCCCCCGCTGCTGCCGCCGCCCGCGCCTTCGGCCTTTCGCACGCCCATCTTGCCCCAATTCCCATCCCCGCCGTAACTGGCCACCCACTTCCCATCCACCGACCAGGCCCACGTCGACTGGGACCCGTCGACCTCCGCCGACATGGGGAAGGCTTCGATGGTGGCCCCGACGGCCCTCCCGTTGATGACCCAGAAATTGCCGTCCGGGGACCACGAGAACGGCTCGACGGTGATGTACTTGGGGCCGTCGATGACCGTGGCGGTGTGGGCGGCCTTCTCGGCCAGGTCATAGACGCGAACCTCGCCGCCCCCGCGCCGGTCGCCGACCGCGGCCACCTGCCCGCCATCCCTCGACCAGGCCGGCCCGGAGCGGACGTACCATTCGCTCGGCGGCAGGTAGATCCGGACGAACTCCTTGACCACTTCGGCCTGGCCATTCTCCAGATCGATCAGGACCAGGTCGTTGGGGATCAGGCTGGTCTCGGGATCCCGCGAGGCCCCGGATTCGAAGTCGGGCACGAGTCCGGCCAGATGCCGCCCATCGGGCGACACCGTCGGGTGCCGGAAGTTCTCATGCGGCTGGGCCCACTCCCTGGTCTTCTGGCCGTTCAAATCGATAAGCTCGCAGCGCTTGTCGACCAACCGCACCACCGCCCCGGAGCCCGCCCAGCCGACGTAGTCCCCGCCGTCCGGCAGGACCGTGGCCTTGCCGGTGGTCAGATCGATCACCCGCCAAACCACCGGGCCGGGCTCCAGCCGCGAGGTCGAGGCGGCGTACGCGCCGGCCAGTAGCCGCTGGCCATCCGGGCTCACGTACGTCGTCATCAGGTCGGTCGGGACCGCGGCCACGTCCTTTTCGGCGCCGGTGGCCGGGTCGTAGGCATAGAGCCTCGGTGCTTCGCCGGTGTAGGCCACCGGCAGGCCGCCGAGCACCCACAGGCCGTTGGTGCTCCTCGCCTGGTTGACATCGATCCGCACGACCGCCGGCGGTGCCTCGCTCGTCCAGGTCAGTCTCTTCCCGCCGGCCCACTCCAGCTTCCCGGTCAGGTCCTTGAAGGCGCTCTCGACGGTCGCCTTCTCCATCTCCTGGGTGAAGGTGACCCGTAGCTTCAGCGGCCGCATCCCGAGCACATCGCAGGCCGCCACTTCCCGCCAGCGCCGGCCTTCGGACACCTCGAGCTTGGCCCGGGGCTCATCGACCCGCTTCATCACCAGTTCGAAGGAATCGGCCCCGCCGACCAGGGTGGCCGACTTGATCCTGAGGGTGATGGTTTCGTCTTCCTGGCCCTTGGGCACGATGTATTGGGCCCAGCCCTGGGTGTAGTTGTCTTCGGTGATGATCCGGGCGCTGCCGCCTTCGACCGTCACGTTCTGCTTGAACCAATCGGCCGAGGGGGCCGGCTTGAAGGACGCGTGCAGGATGAACCGCCCGGTCCCGACCATCGTCTTGGCGCTTTCGTAGAACATGGCGTCGGCGATGTGGACGCCGCTGCCGCCGACCTCCTCGCCGATACCGACGCGAACCGAGAGGAGAGCCGGGCGTTCGGCCGTGCCCTCGGGCGGTTTCGGGGCGTTGGCCTGCGATTCGTTGCCCGGGAAGGGCCTGAACTCGGCCTTCGGCTTGGCCTTGGCGCAGCCGGCAGCGGCCGTGATCAGGGCCGTGACGGCCAGCGCGGCAACGAGGATGGCGGCCATATTGGCCCGAGGTTTGCGCGCGGAGGATCTCATCTTGTGGTCTCGTCCCCTTCCTTGGAAAACCGGCCATGGAGTTGGACGAGGTTAGCGCCGGAAAGGTTTCGCCGGAAAGGTTTCGCTATTGACCACCTGGTCAACCGGCGCTATAATCTCCCATGGAGACTCGTTGACCACCTGGTCAATCGGCTCGCAATCGGGCCCAGGCAATCGGGACCCTAATCG
>DASXUT010000156.1 GCA_036504675.1 Bacillota bacterium
GCACGACGACCTGACCCTACCGCAACTGTTGGTCGTCCGGACCCTGGTGCGGCACGGCCCGCTGTCCCTGACCCGGCTCGGCCGGGATGATGGTCGATCGTTGGGGGCGCAAACCCTTCGTCGCTCTGGGCATGCTGGTCACCGCCGCCGGCGCCTTCCTGGCCTTCTCAGCCAGGGGCATCGGGACGCTGGTGGCCGCCCAGGTCCTCATCGGAGTGGGCGCGGCGGCGTACTCGACGGCCGCCCTGAGCATGGTCATTGACCTGGCCGAGGCCTCCGACAGGAGCAGGTCGACCGGTCTGTACATGATGGGCTATCACCTGGGGACCATTGTCGGCCCGGGGGTCGGGGGGTGGCTGGCCTACCGCTATGGCGGCGGGTCGCCTTCTTCCTGTTCGGGCTGCTGGCGGTGGTGGCCGCCGTCGCGGCCACGGTCTTCGCCAGGGAAACCCGTGGGGCGGCCGTCGCGGCCCGTCCCGCGGCGGGCGTCCCGCGCGTCCTCCCGGGGAATGCCCTGACCCGCGAGTTGATCGTTGTCTACGTCATCAACTTCGCCTTCCGTTTCGGCTTCAACGGGTTGATGTGGACCATCCTCCCGCGTCATGGGATCCGTGGCCTTCTTCCTCTTCCAATGGGCCCACGGCTTACCGTTGATCATTGCCGCCTCGGCTTTTCTCGGCGTCGCCGGTGGCTTCATCTCCACCATCCCGGCGGCCCTCGTCGGCGACCTGGCGGCGGAGAACGTTCGCGGCACGGCCATGGGCCTCTACCGCTCCATGGGCGACCTTGGCCTGGCCCTCTCCCCCGCCATCCTGGGTTTCGCGGGAGACCACTACGGGCTGACCGCGGCCTTCCTGGTCACCTTCTTCCTCTGGACCGCGACCACTCTGGCCATGCTCCTGTTGCCGAGGGACCGGCCGACGGGTCACCGGCTCAGCTCGGGCCGCGCCTTTCGCCCCGGGATTCGGACCTAGCGATCGAGTAGGAAAAGGCTGGTCGCCGGTGGAATGAGCAGCCTGTACGCGGCCAAGCTCAAGGAGTCTGGGCATGATGTCTCCATCCTGGCCCGGGGGCCGCGCCTGGAGCAGATTCGGCGCGATGGAATCGTCCTCGAGGACGAGGGCGGCGGCCGGCGGTCGGTCGTGCCGGTCCCGGCCGTCGACGGACTCGGGCCCTGCGGTCGTCACGACCTGATCCTCGTGGTCATGAGGAAGGACCAGGTGGGGTCGGTCCTACCGGCTCTTGCCGCCCACCGAGCGACGCCGTCCGTCCTCTTCATGATGAACAACGCGGCCGGGCCGGACGAGTTCATCGCCGCGGTCGGCCGCGAAAGGGTGCTGCTCGGTTTCCCCGGAGCCGGAGGGGCGCGGGAGGGCGGCGTCGTCCGCTACTCCCTGACCTCGTCAAAGCTTCAGCTGACGACCATCGGTGAGTTGGACGGGGCCGTCACGCCAAGGATTCAGGCCCTGGCCGAGGTCTTGAGCGGGGCCGGCTGTCCCACGGTCGTCAGCCGGGACATGGACGCCTGGCTGAAGACCACGCCGCGGTCGTCGTGCCCATCGCCGGGGCGCTCTATTTCGCCGGCGACAACTATCGGCTGGCCAAGGACGAAGAGGGCTTGAGACTGCTGATTTCGGCGGTCAGGGAAGGCTTTCGCTCCCTTGGAGCCCTGGGCGTCCCGGTCACGCCGCCGCGATTGCGGGTCATCAAAGCCATCCCCGACTTGGCCCTCCTGGCCGTCCTCCGCCGGGCGATGGGTACCAGACGGTCTGAGCTGGTCATGATGCGGCACGCCGACGTCGCCAGGGCCGAGATGAAGGTCCTGGCCGATGAGCTCATGGCGGTGGTCAAAGCGGCCGGCGTCGACGCGCCCGCCCTGACCCGGTTGGCTCGATCGATCGACGCAGCCGCGGCGGCCCGGGGGTGATCAACTTGGGCCAGATGACCGAGGAGCTATGCGGCGACTACCCGTGCGACCGGCCTCAGGGGCCCGGTACCTGGCGCCCGAAACCCGGAACCCGCCGGAAGGCTGGGGCGCGCTCTGGTCCCTTTGACCCAGCTGCCGGTAGGCCTCCGCTGAACGACGCAGGTGGTCCACCATCAGTCCGCCGGCGTTCGTCGGGATCCTCTTGGTCATGGCTTCGTAGATTCGCCGGTGGGAGGCCAACTCCCATTGGCTGAACCCGGGGAGACCCTCGAGTCGCTCTCCGTGGGAAGCGAGGAGGCCCATGACCGAGTGGATCAGACCGACAAAGACTCGGTTGTGAGAGGCCTGGGCCATCAAGAGGTGAAAGCCGGCCGCCAGTTCATGCACCGACTGCCCGCTCTTGAGGGCCAGCTCGCATTGATCGAGTAGCCGTTCGAGGGCCCAGAGATTGCCTGGGGTCGCCCGTCGGGCGGCGGCTAGGGTGATTGCCGGTTCGAGGACCATTCGGACTTCGAAAAGGTCATCCGTCGCCTCTTGGTCAACCAGCGCGCTGAGGAAGCTCGGTCGGGGCAGGATTTCCGAAGCCAAGCCGGTGACGACCATCCCCTGGCGTGGGTATGCCCGAAGGACGCCCAAGAGGATCAGCGTCTGGAAGGCCTCGCGAAGGGTTGAGCGGTTCACCCCGAACATCTCGGCCATCCGGGTTTGACTGGGAAGCTGGGTTCCCTTCTTGTAGATGCCTTGGCCGATGAGGCTGATCATCTGGTTGACGATTTCCTCAGGCAGCTTGCGTCGAGCCACGGGTCTGGCGCCCGGAGCGACTGGCCAGGAGAATCCCCCGGCGATCTCACCGCTTACGGGCCGGCTGATTATCGACCCCCCCTTTGACCGCGCCGGGCTGTCGGTGGCGCTTTCTCCCCCGCGGAGTCTGGTCCGATGAATGGACAAACGGACCAGACCTCCGGGGAAGGGGGCCCCCCCGTGACTAAGGATAGACGCCCACCTCCTCCGGGTCAAAGTGGCCATGGGCGCAAGATTCCGAAGGCTTCCTGGAAAAGTCTGGTTATTAGCAGAGAGCGCCCCTCTTGTGGGCGCTCTCTCCATTTGACACATGGATTCGGGCCATCCTCGAGACTACTCGGCCACCCCGCCGGCGACCACCCGCCCCTCCACGCCAAGCCGCCGAGGAGCGGCCCGATGATGGCCCCGGCGGAAGAGGCCGCCTGATTCAGGCCGAAGGCCCGGCCCCGCAAGTCTCTCGGGACCTGCGTGGGCAGCAGGGCGGCGATCCCCGGGCTGATGGCCGCCCCAGTCACTCCGAAACCCTCCTCGCAATATGGAGAGTATTGGCTAAGGAGGCGGCAAGACCCTACCGGCCCGCCCGGTTCAGCCCAGGCATAAGCAGAGAGGGCCGCCATGGGGGCCCTCTCGGCCTTTCCTTTGGCTGATTTCGCGCTCAAGGGCTTGGCCGGGGGCCGGGGGCCGGGGGCCTGGCCCTGGCGTTCGGGCGGGCCTAGCCGCTCCCCTCGATGACCCTGACCTCCGGAGGTCCCACCCGCGGTTCGACGACCCACTTGACCCAGGCGAAGCCGGCCAGGTACAGCAAGGCGATGAGGACGAAGACCATCCTTGCGCTGATGTAGGAGCCGATCCAACCGCCGAACAGCGGACCGAAGATGGAGCCGGCCGCGGCGGCGGCCTGGTTCAGCCCGAAGGCCCGGCCCCGAAGACCCCTGGGCACCTGGGTGGCCAGGAGGGCGGCGATTCCCGGACCGATGGCCGCACCGGTCACCCCAAAGCCCACCCGGAGCACGCCAAGTTGCCACGGTGACCGGACGAGGGCCTGCGGGATGAACAAGAGGCCGGAAAAGATCATCCCGGTGGCCACCGTACGGGCGTAGCCGACCCGGTCGCCACGGCGGGCCCACCATGGGGCCATCAGGATGAAGGCACCCCCGGGGATGGCGTACAGCAGGCCGGCCAACCAGCCCGGAGCCCCCTGGCCGGCGATCTGCTGGACGAATGGGACGAGGACCGGCTCCAGAGCCATGACCGCGGCGCTCGAGATGGCGTTGATCAGAACCACGGACATCAGCAGCCGATGGCCGGCCGCCACCCGGAGGTCCGATAGAATGCTCCGCCTGACCTCGTCGGGCCGAGTGAAGTCTTCGCGGACGGCCAGCATGACCAGGAGGGTGACGATGGCCATAAGGACCGCGGAGACCAGCGACGAGCCGCGAACCCCGATGAGGTCGAGGGCGGCCCCGCCGATTATCGGTCCGATGATCGCCCCCGACGGCCAGGCCGTCTGAACGACCCCGAGGGCCACGGCCACCTCCGCTTGCGGAGTCGAGACTCCGACCAGGGCGATGGCCATCGGCACGAACCCGGTCAGCAGACCGACCATCATCCTGACCAAGAGCAGCTGAGTCGGAGTCTTGACGAAGATGATCAGGACGTAGGCCAGGGTCAGGAAGACGCCGCCTCTGAGGAGCATCAGCCGGCGACCATAGCGGTCACCGACGGCCCCCCAGACCGGCGAGACCACCATGCTGCAGGCCGATGAGACGGCAATGATCAGGCCGGACCAGAATTCGACCCCTTGAGTCAGGCCCAGTTGTCCCAGAAAGACCGGGAGGAACGGCATGACCATCGTCCAGCTCACCGAGCTTACGAAGATGGCCAGCCAAAGGACGTATAAGTTACGTCTCCACTGCGGCAATGCGGTGAGCCTCCTTGGCCAATGGGTAGATGATTGGCTGCGAAGGTCCAAAAACCTACCGGCCGGCGGCGATTTGGCGGTTCAAATCCTGGTGCTGATGGGCAATTCTGTCGGCCAGGCGGCGGGCGGCCGGTCATTGACGGGAACTCGACAAGACGAAGGAGCCCGGGGAGACGCCACGTCCTCCCGGGCTCCTTGAGTTGGCTGGCCGAGCATGCGAATCCGCGGCGGCCGGGCGGCGCGGCCGACTCAGACCCCCCGCCAGACGCAATGCATCCAGTCTTCGATGGCCAGGGTCAGGGCCACCGCCGCCCGGTCCTGGAAAGACGGATCGCGCAGCAGCGCGGCCTCCTCGGGGCAGGTCACGAAACCGAGCTCGGCCAGGACCGACGGGCAGCGGGTATTCCTCAGGACCGAGTAGTAATCGGACGTGCCGGCCGAGTTCAGCCTGAACGTCGTCTTCCGCCAGGGCAGGCCCAGGTGCACGCTCAGCTGGCGTTGCATGATGGCGGCCAGGGCGGCTGAATCCGGTGAGCGATACTGGTAGTAAAGCTCGGCCCCCCTCGCCGACGGGTCCCCGGCGGCGTTGTGGTGAACCGAGACGAAAAGGACGTTGGCCGGGTCCGCGTTGGCGATGGTCGACCTCTGGAGTAGCTCCGGATTGGAGTCGTCGGCCCGGGTCAGGAGGCACCCGATGAGCGACCGGCGGGCGAGGAGCGCCCGCACCTTGAGGGCCACGGCCAGGTTGAGATCCTTCTCTTTGAGGCTGTCCGCGCCCAGGGCGCCCGGGTCATCGCCACCGTGGCCCGGGTCGATCACGATCTTTGGGACCATCGCCACACCCCCATGGGGTCTCCGTCGAGACCCTTTTCGTCTCCTACAGGATATTCCCAGGGGGCTCGTGAATACCCCGTCGCCGGTGCCATAATGACCTGGATAGCGGCGATCGTACTTGGGGGGAACCTTGATGACCAGTCCACGAACTCCGCGGGACCACTACATCGACTGGCTGCGCAACCTCGGCATCCTGATGCTCTTCCCGTTCCACACGGCCCGGGTCTTCGACTACTGGGAGCCGAACTACGTCAAGGACGCCGCGCAGCTGGGGCCTGAGTTGGTACATCGTCCTCGTGGCCGATTGGTTCATGCGCATGGTTGGGTCATGAAGCGTCGGGCTCTACCGGCCGCGACGTCCACTCCCGGCAGGTCGATTGGCCAATTGTGTCGAAATTGGCAACTCGGTCCAGCCAGTCGGTTCATCCTGACGAATTGGGGGATGGAGGATGGTTGAAAAAGTGTCTTCACCTTAGAGCGCGCTCTAGTACAGCGCCTCTACGCGAACCTTGCCATGACCCTTTCAGGCGCCGTTGAGGGGTTGGACCTTGCCGTGATGGCGCAACAACCTCGGGGGGGACAACAATGTCGAAAAGCGATTCTTTTCGTCAGATGTACGCCGTTGAGGGCCGATCCGTCGCCGAGATAGCCAAAGCCACGAACAGCAACTACGCTTTCGTCTATGGTGTGGTCTCCAAAATGGATGAATTCAGGGACCGGGGTGCAGCGGGTCTGCTGGGGTCGGCAGAGACGATAGTCGACTCGGACGAGGGTGGCCAAGGCAATCCCGCGCTTCATGAGGCCATCGAGATGGTACTCCGGGGGAGTTGGCCGGGAGTCACCGCAGCCGAGGCCGTCGACATGGCGCTGGGACGCAGAGAGGGGCTGTCGGTCAAAACCATTGCCCGGATCCTCAACGAAGAAGGGCTTTACACCACAAAATCCGGCCAGCCGGTCACCGCCGACCAGATCTGCATGCGCGTCAAGTCCCACCTTGACCGCTTTGATGTCAGGATTCGGCCAGCCGACTGAGCGTGGTGGTCAGGCAATGGTCAGCAAAAAGCCCCTCCCCGGCCTGCCGGGGAGGGGCCCTATCTTAATAGACGGCTCGGAGCCGGGTCGCGGACAAGCCCAAGGAGAGCCTCGTCATATCCTGCCCGCGCCGTCTATTCTTTTCCGGGATCGGTCGCCTCCTTCGGCGGGGTCGTCGGCTGGGACGGCTGGGGCGCGGGCTGGGCGGCCGGGGCGGCCGTCCGGTTCAAGGCCGTCCCGCAGTATGGGCAGGCCCGCCAATCGGGGCGGGCACCCCGGTGGCAGACCGGACAAACCGGCCAATCATCTCGGTGGAGCCGGTAGCCACGACCCCATATGGCGTAGACGGCTAGGGCGATCAGGCCCAACGGGAAGAGGGTTCCCAGGGGGCCAAAGCCGAAGCCCATCATCCCCGGCCACATCATCCCGCGGCCATGCATCTCGTAGAAGCCACCCCGGGCAGACGGCCCGAAGCCAGGTCCGTCGGCGGCGAGTCGCCAGATGCCAAAGCCAACCGAAGCCATCATGGCCAGCCCGAGCAGGACCAGGCAGACCACGCCAACCCAGAACCAAGGACGGCGATGCATATTTTCAGACCTCCGGTATCGATCGGATTGAGCAAGTCCAATTATAGCCTCGTGATTTCAAGAAATGATTAAGGCTAAGTTAACGGTTCTAGTAACCAAACCGCGCCCCCGCTCGAACCCTGCTATAATAATGCCGAGGTGGCCAGGGTGAAAAATCGGCGAACGTCCCGCAGGACGGCCTCGGAGGCGGCGGTCTCAGTGAGCCTGATTGGCCTCTTCGGCCTGGTCATCTTAGCGAGCCTGATCGTCTTGACCGCCGCGGGGGGGTGTCACCGGGTGGCCCAGCCCCGACTGACGATCTCAGCCGCGGCCAGCCTCCGGGGAGCCCTGACCGAAGCCGCCGAGGCCTATCGGTCGGGACGCCCGCGAATCTCGCTGTCCTTCAACTTCGCCGGCTCTGGCACCCTCGAGCAGCAGATCATCGAGGGCGCGCCGGTCGACCTCTTCATCTCCGCCGGGACCCGCGAGATGGACGCCCTCGCGGCACGCGGGTTGATCGACGCGGCGAGCCGCCGCGATCTCTTGGCGAACCGCCTCGTCCTGGTCGCGGCGGCGTCGGCGGCCGCTCCGGCCGCGGCCAAGTCGCCGTTGCAAGGCTGGCCTGACCTGGCCGCTCCGGCCGTCCGCCGGGTGGCGATGGGGTTTCCGGAAACGGTCCCCGCCGGCGAGTACGGTAAACAGGTCCTTGAATCCCTCGGCCTCTGGGCGGGACTCCAGGGTAAGCTGATCTTAGCCAAGGACGTCACCCAGGTGGTCACCTACGTCAAGACCGGCGACGTCGACGCGGGCATCGTCTATGCTTCCGATGCCCGCGACCCGGCTCTGAGGGTCGTCGCCGAGGCCCCGCCGGGGAGCCACAGCCCCATCGTCTACCCGGCGGCGGTGGTCAAGTCCTCCCGGCAACAGCGGGCGAGCCGGGAATTCCTGTCCTTCCTGAGCGAACCGGAGGGACAGGCCATCTTCGCCAAGTACGGATTCACCGCGAAACCCGACTGAACGGAGGTCGGCCCTTTGCCCGGATGGGTCTCCCCACTCCTACTGTCGATCCGCATCGCCATCGTCTCCACCGCGGCCGTCTTCGCCCTCGGGACCCTGGCCGCCTGGGCCTCGGTCAAGCGCACCTGGCCGGGGCGAGCCGCGGCCGACGTCCTCTTCACCCTGCCCCTGGTCCTCCCGCCGACGGTCACCGGGTACATCCTGCTGCTGCTCATGGGGTCACGTGGTCCCCTCGGCCGTTGGCTTGGGCTCCTCGGGATCAACCCCATCTTCACCTGGGGGGCGGCGGTCATCGCTTCGGCCGTGGTCGCCTTCCCGCTGATGTACAACTCGGCCAAGGTCGGGTTCCAGGGAGTCGACGAGGTCTACGAGGCCGCCGCCCGGACTCTCGGCGCGTCCGAGGGGCGGGTCTTCTTCACCGTCACCCTGCCCCTGGCTTGGCCGGGGCTCCTGGCCGGCACGGTCCTGTCCTTCACCCGGGCCTTGGGTGAGTTCGGGGCGACCCTGATGGTCGCCGGGAGCATCCCCGGCCGGACCGAGACCATGCCGGTGGCCATCTTCATGGCCACCGAAGCCGGCGACACCAAGACGGCGGGCGTCCTGACGGCCATCCTGCTGGCCTTCGGGCTGGTCACCGTGGGGCTCAGCCGAAGCTGGTCGACCCGCCGCTACGAGCGGCGGAAGAACCTCAGGAGGGTCTAGCCATGCTCACGGCCCGCGTCCGCAAGCGGCTGCCCGACTACACCCTCGACATCGACTTCACCTTCGATCAAGGCACCCTGGTCGTCTGCGGGCCGTCGGGGGCCGGAAAGACCACTCTCCTGGATTGCCTGGCCGGACTGACCCGACCCGACGAGGGCCACATCGAGTTCGACGGGAGGGATCTCTACGACTCGGCCACGGGCGTGAACGTCCCGCCACGCCTGCGCCGGATCGGCTATGTCTTTCAGGACTACGCCCTCTTCCCGCACCTGACGGTCGGCCAGAACTTGCGCTATGGGCTGCCCGGGAACGTGAGGGCCGGGGGCGAGGACATCCTTAAGGCCTTCGGCCTGGCTCACTTGACGAACCGGTACCCTTCCCAACTCTCGGGGGGAGAGAAGCAACGGCTGGCCCTGGCCCGCTCGCTGGTCGCCCGACCGAAGCTGCTCCTGCTGGACGAGCCCTGGTCGGCCCTGGACGAGGAAACCCGCGACGCCGTCCGCTCCGAGGTCCTGGAAGCCCAAAGGAGTTGGGACATACCTTTCATCCTGGTGACCCACGATCGGCAGGAGGCCAAGGCGATCGGGCAGGCCGTCATGTCGCTTGACCGTGGGAGGGCCGCCTGGCTCTGAGCGGGCGGACCGGGGAAAGGCAAGGCAGCCGAAGGGTTTGATCCCCTCGGCTACGCTGGTTCTTAAGGCGGCCCGGTCGCCCCGGGCCCTCTGCCCTACTCGACGAACCTACTCGACAAGGTAACCCACCCCGAAGACGCCCGGCCCGGTGTGGGCGCCCATCACCGGGGTGAAATCGGTCAGGTAGCACTCGGCCGGGCTGAACCGCTCGCGGACCATTCCCTTTCCGCGTCCCGCTCGATCCTCCCCAGCATGACCTCCATGGCCTGGTCGTTGCCACGGGCCACCCCGGCCGGGACGACGTCACCGTGGCGGAACTTGATCAGCGGTTTGAGACCGGCCGCCTCGGCGGCGAGATTGCCGCCTGGATGTCCCGAGCGGAAAATGGAAGCCCGGCCGAAGCCTTCGCTTCAGCCGGGCCTTTCATCATCGAGAACTCACCCGTCGAGTCTGACTGGCCTGCTCCGCTGGTTCAAGATCCGCTTGCTCAGGTCGACCGGACTGATGAAGAAGGAGAACGGCCGCCGCCGGGCCAGGCGGGCGATCACGGCCAGCGACAATTGGACGGTCGGCCCGACCAGGATGGCGCTGACCAGCGTCCCCAGGCCCAGCGGCCCGCCCAGCCGCCACCCGGCCAGGGACACGGTGAGGTCAACCCCGTTGCGGATCAGACCGACGGGCAGGCCGGACTTGCGGGTGAGGCCGACCATCAACCCATCCCGGGGTCCGATGCCCAGACCCGAGCTGATGTACAACGCTGTGCCCACACCGTAAAGGAGGACGCCGGCTAGAAGGGAGGCGGCGCGGGCGGGGAGCGACACAGGGTCGGGGACGGCTCTCAGGAGGAATTGAACCACCGGGCCGACGGTGAGGATGTTCAGGACCGTGCCGAAGGTCGGCGGGACGCCGAGGGCCGTATCGATGAGGATGACGACCAGCCCGGTCGCCTGGAAGATGATGGCCAGCGGCACGTGTATCCGCCCGCTGACGCCGACGTGAAAGACGTCCCACGGCGAGGCTCCCAGCCCGGACTGAATGCAGAGGGTCGCCCCGGCGGCGAAGGTGACGATGCTGAGATAGAACCAGATCAGTCGGAGAGCGGCTTTAGCGGTGACAGTCTTGGTGGGCAGGGCGATTGGAGGGCGCATTAGGCTGGCGGTCTCCTGGTTTTTCGGCGTGGAAGCATGAGCGTGGGGATTCTCCATGCGATGCCGTCTTCCCTCCAGCAAGCGGCGGGTCTTGGTACGGGCACGGGTCTTGGTACGGGCATTGCCGAAAGGGCGGCGGCGAATTACACTAGTGGGACGTGCAGAAGAAGGTTGGGGGGGCAAGCATTTGAGAATCGTCGTGGTCGACTATGACCCGGGGTGGCCCGGGGCCTTTGAGCGGGAAGCCGCCGCTTTGCGGACCGTCCTCGGCCACCTCCTGGCGGCCATCCACCACATCGGAAGTACGGCCGTTCCCGGACTCAAGGCCAAGCCGGTCATCGACATCATGCCTGTCGTGACGAACATCTCGGCGGTGGACCTTTTGGCCGGACGGATGCGGGATCTCGGGTACGAGGCCATGGGCGAGGCCGGAATCCCCGGAAGGCGCTACTTTCGGAAAGGCCCGGACCTTCGGACCCATAACGTGCACGTGTTCGAGATGACCAACATGGTGGAAATCGAGAGGCATTTGGCGGTTCGAGACTACCTGCGACGGCACCCGGACGACGCCGCCCGTTATGGGGCGTTGAAAGCCGAGTTGGCCCCGAGGGTCAATGACGACATCTATGCCTACATGGACGGAAAGAACGACTTCGTTCAAGCCTTGCAGCGGACCGCGCTGGCGTGGTCCAGAGCCGGCAGACCGTGACCGCGGCTGACCCGCATGTCCCTTCCATGCATCACCAAGAGGAGAATACACCCGTCGTCGGGAACGTTTGAGCCGACTCGGGCGTCATATAGGCAGGCATAGGCAGGCCCCATTAGCTTTCAAGCCCACAGAAGCGAGGCAAATTGATGAATCCCAATTCCCTTAGCAGCAAACGTAGATGGCTCCTAGCGGTTCGCGTCCTGCTGGTCGTGGCCCTCCTGACCACGGCCGCCCCCCACGTCGCCTCGGCGAACGGGATCAACCTGGTCATCAACGGCCAGAGGATCGTCGCCGACCCGGCACCCTTCGCCATCAACGGGCGGACGCTGGCCCCCTTGCGGCTCATCGCGGAGAAACTCGAGGCCACCGTCGATTGGTACGGCGACACTCAGACGATCAAGATCACCCGGGGCGACCGGCAGGTGATGATGCGCCTCGACAACCGTCTGGTCGACCTGGCCGCCGGCCAGGTGACGATCAGCGACGTGCCTCCGCGCGCCTACGACAGCAGGACCTTCATCCCCCTCAGGCTATTCGCCACCGCCCTCGGGGTTTCCGTGACCTGGGACCAAGCCACCAGCAGCGTCATCGTGGACTCGCGGGTTCCAGTCAGCGGCGCGCCCCCCAAGGTCGTGGCCATCACTTCCGTACAGTCCGGCCAGGTCATCAGCGTGCTCACGGCCATGCAGCTGTCCGTCCTTGGGAGCCTCCCCGCCGGGGCGGCCGAAGTCCGCTATCAGCTGTTGGACCCGGCCACGGGCAGGGGCCCGGTGGTCGGGCGGGGCACCAACCTGACCGCCGCCTACACTCTGCTGCCAGACCCGTTCTACAGCGGCCCCCGCGTGCTCGCCGCCGGCGTCTATGACCAGAAGGGCGGCTTCCTGGCCGGCGACGCGGTTCCCGTGGTTGTCTCACCGGCCGTGCAGGTGGCCCTGACCGGCGTGACCCCAGGTCAGGCCCTCACCGGGGCGGTCAGCCTCGGCAGCACGGTCAACTTCCAGGCCACGTCGGTCAAGTATGAGGCCGTCGACCCGGCCACCGATGCCGGCATCGAACTGGGCAAGGGCGACCCGCAGGGTCAGGTCACCTGGGTTCCCCAGATGGCCGATAACGGCAGCCGGATGATCAGGGTCACCGCCTACGACCGCCTGGGGAAGGCCTATGTCAGCCAGCCAGTCCCGGTCACCGTCGGGGTTGAACGGAAGCTGGCTCTGACCGGCGTGAAAGCCGACGGCACCGTGGACAAGCCCGTCACCCTTGGCATCAGCGCCAACTTCTCGTACAACCTGCTGCAGTACATCCTGCGCGACCCGGCCACCGGCAACCAAGAGGTGCTCTACCAGCATGACGGCTGGGCCACCTACCGTTGGTTCCCCGGGCCGGCTCAGGCTGGCCGCCGCGAGGTTCTGTTGACGGTGACCGACGCCCAGGGCAACACCTTCGAGACGGCCCCGGTGGCGGTGGAGGTCAACGGTGACCCGAAGATCTCCCTCCAGACGATCGGGCCGAACCAGGTTCTGAACGGACAGGTCTCCCTCAAGGCGCTGGCCAACATGCCCCTGGCCGGGATCGAGTACGATCTCGTCAACTCGCAGACCGGCACCTTCCGGGTGCTCGCCGGGGGTCCCGACGCCCTGTCCGAGTATGTCTGGACGCCGGTAAAGGCGGACGACGGCAACTGGCAGGTCAGGGTGATGGGCGTGCTCATCGGCGGCGCTCGCATCTACAGCCCGGCGGTGCCGGTGCGGGTGTTCTCCGGGACCCTTTATGGTCCGAAGCCGATCATCGAGAAGTCCAAGTTCCAAGAGTACGCCTCCGGCCTGGCGGTCAAGACGATGCAGAAGACCGGGATGTCGGCCGCCCTGCAAGTGGCTCAAGCCATCCTCGAGACGGGCTGGGGCCAGTCCTCACCGGTCGACAAGTACTCCGGGAAGGTCTCCTACAACCTCTTCGGGATCAAGGGCAGCGGCCCGGCGGGCTCGGTCACCTCGAACACCTGGGAGGAGTACAACGGCATCTCCTACCGCATCGACGACTCCTTCCGGGCCTACGGCAACGTCACCGAGAGCTGGGACGACCACGCCCAGCTGCTGCTGACCAAGAGCTGGTACGGGCCATTCCGGGCGGTGATGTACGACAGCACGCAGGGGGCGTTGGCCCTGAGACGGTGCGGCTACGCCACCGACTCACAATACCCGGCCAAGCTGATGGACATCATCAATCGCTACGGCCTCTATGAGTTGGACGAGGTGGGGATCTAGACGGGGAGCGGGTCCACTCGGGGTCCGTTGGTTCGCGCGGGTGACTGAGGCTCATGGCCTCAGCGTCTCACCAGCGGCTTCAGCGGCCCGTCCGTCAAAGTCCATTCCTGGCTCCTTGGCGTTCCATCCTCATCCCAGGAAATCCTGGCCACGATGATCTCCTGGCCGGCGAAAGTGGCGAAATCCGGCCCCTTCGCGTCGAAGAAGCACTCACCGGCTATACTCCGGATGGAGATTGCGTCGGCTGGGAAGTCAAAGGGTCCGGCATTATCCTTGATCGAAACGGGCCCCACGGCCCGATTGGATAAGGCCGCCCCTGGGAAGAACTCGACTCTGACCGCTCTGGCCCCGGCCTTCCCCACTTGAAGTACGGTCGTGATCCCGACGCGGCCCAGATCCGGGATGAGGATGCTGGCCATGCCCAGGGTTACCCCGCCCACGACCTGGATATCGGTGGGCTCTCTCGCCGGCGGCTGCGGCGGGAATACCGTCGTGGCCATGATTATGGCCGGTATCGTCAGGGCCGCGAGGCAGAAGGCGAGCGCCAGCCGGATCGAGGTGTCCTTTCGATTGAGCATCTGAATCCCCCCGTTTCCAGTTATGTGGGCCCGGGCGCGAGGGTGCATCTTCGCCGCGGACGCCCGGCTTACCCTCTATCCCCAGGCCTGAACCTCCCAGCGGGTCAGACGAAAAAGCTCGGCCGACGGGTTTGACTCCGTTGGCCGAGCTTTGTGATTCATGGGTGACGAGCCTGCGCGAGGCCGTCAGTCCGCGGACGCCGGCAACCGCTCCTTCGAAACGTGACCGGTCCTGGACTGGGAGGGGGCCAGCTCCGACTTGCGGCCGGGGGTGCTTGCCGCGCCGGCCGGGCGGGAGACCAGAGCGGGCTTCCTCCCCTGGAGGTAGGTCACCCAATAGACGGCCCCGACGAACAGGGTTCCGCCGATGATGTTGCCCAGGGTGACCGGGACGAGGTTGTTATTGATGAATGAGGTCCAGCCGAGAGCGTTGATCTTGTCCGCCGACACGCCGAGGGACATGGCCTGAGTGACCCACGTCGCGTTACCCTTGGCCAGGATGCCGGCGGGGACGTAGAACATGTTGGCGATGCTGTGCTCAAACCCGGAAGTGACGAAGAGCCAGATTGGAAAGAAGATGGCCAGGAGTTTCCCGGCCATGTCCTTGGCCCCCGAGGCCATCCAGACCGCCAGGCAGACCAGCCAGTTGCAGAGGATCCCCATCAACAAGGCGCTTTCCCAGGTCAACCCGACCTTGTAGGTGGCCACCTTGATGGTGTAGCCGCCGAGCATTCCGCCGGAGAAGTTGAACTGGCCGGAGCCGAGGATGAGGAGCACCACGATCATCGACCCGACGAAGTTCCCCAAGTATACGAAGAGCCAGTTCCGCAGGAGTCCGAGCCAGGACGTCCGGCGCTCGAGGCAGGAGACGACGATGAGGGAGTTGCCGGTGAAGAGCTCGGCGCCGGCGACGAGGACCATCATCAGACCAGTGGCGAAGAGGGCGCCGGCAAGGGCCTTGGCGATGCCGACCGATTCGATGGTGTGGGTGGCGACGTTTGAACCCTCGGCGGCGAAAGCGATGAACGCTCCTGCAAGGATTCCGAGCAGGAACAGTTTGATGGCCGGTTGGTTCACCTTCTTGATGCCGGTGTCGACGAAGCCTTGGGTGATCTCAGCCGGAGTCAGGAACCCTCTATCCATGGGAAAAGTCGGCCCCTTTCGATTCTGCAGCGCACCTACGTCGATCGTTGCTGCGATGAGTGGTTGGTTCGGCCTCAGCCTCGAAGCCCGAGCTTTGGCGCAAAAAAAAGCGGCCGGCGTGTTCGCCAGTGCCCGTGGTAGAGGCGATTCTTGAAGCTGCACCTGTGAAAGATATTACCTTCTCTAGCTGGCCTTAGTCAACCCAAAAGAGGCTTCCCGACAAAAAAATGCCCGACCTTCTACTAAGTGATGTTATGCTACTAGGAGCCCGTGTTGGTAACAGCCGGTATTGACCAGGGATGAGGCTTTCGGATACCGAATTCCTAAGTCATGAACAAGACTTTTCGTCCTTACGAGCCCAACCAGGTTCTGCTGTTGCCTCCAGTGTTGCAGGACTGGCTCCCCAAGAATCACGTGATCTACGTGCTGAGCGACATTGTTGATTCACTGGACTTGTCGCTGATCACTGACTACTACGAGCGGGAACTCAGGGGGTATCCGCCGTATCACCCGGTGATGATGGCGAAGGTCCTGATTTACGCGTACTCGCAAGGCGTGTACTCTTCCCGCAAGATCGAGAAGCGCCTCCACGAAGATGTGGCCTTCCGGGTACTGTCGGCCGGCAACACGCCAGACTTCAAGGCCATCAGCGAATTCCGGCGGCGGCACCTGGGCGCGTTCAGGGGCTTGTTTGCGGAGGTGCTTCAGTTATGTCGGCAGGCGGGGATGGTGACGTTGGGCCATGTGGCCATCGACGGCACCAAGATCAAGGCCAACGCCTCCAAGCACAAGGCGATGAGCTACGGCCGGATGCGGAGTGAAGAGGCGCGGCTCAAGGCGGAGATCGAGGAACTGACCCAGAGGGCAGAGCAAATCGACCGGCGTGAAGATGAGCGGTACGGCCCAGATAAGCGGGGCGATGAAATCCCTGAGGAACTGGCCTTCCGGGAAAGCCGCCTGAAGAAGATCCAGGAGGCGAAGGCGGCCCTTGAGGCTGAGGCAAAGGCCAAAGCTCAGGCGGCACCGGAGCCGGACCCAGGTGATCCGCCACGGGGAGGGGGCAAGAAGAAGCGCAAGGCCAAAGACCTTCCCAAGGAGCGCGACCAGCGGAACTTCACCGATCCCGACTCGCGGATTATGCGGTCGGACAAAACGTTTGTGCAAGGGTATAACGGCCAGGCCGCGGTGGATGCAAAGAGCCAGGTCATTGTGGCGGCAGAGGTGACGAACCAAGCAGCGGATGCCCCTCACCTGCCGACAATGGTTAGGCAGATGGCGGAGAACACGGGTATAACGGCCAGGGAAGCCTCGGCGGATGCGGGTTACTACAGCCAAGGGAACGTGGACTTGTTAGCGCAAGAAGGTATTGAGGCCTTCATCCCTCCCGACAAACTCCCGCGCCGCTGGCGCAGAGAGCCTGCACCCAGGGGGCGTATACCTCGCCGGTTGTCTCCCGAGGACCGGATGAGGCGCAAACTGCGCACCAAACGGGGGGCGGCGCGCTACCAGCTCCGACAGGAATCTGTGGAACCGGTGTTTGGGCAAATCAAAGAAGCCCGGGGATTCAGACGGTTTTCACTGCGGGGCTTGGAGAAGGTCCAAGCTGAATGGCAGTTGGTTTGCCTTACCCATAACGCTTTGAAACTGGTCGCAAAATGCCGGTCCACGGCTCTCAAGAAAGCCGCGTAAAGGAACAGGCCATCGTCATCCCGCCGCGGGCGGGCAAATCGGTCCTGAACCTCTTGAGCGAATCCTCTCCGATCGCTAAAGGAACATTCGCCCTTCAGTTACCAACACGGGCTCCTAGC
>DASXUT010000157.1 GCA_036504675.1 Bacillota bacterium
CGTACGCCCAGGGCCTCGATGATCGGAGCCAGGCTAACCCGGCCCAGGAGGACCCGGGCCCAGCCCCGGCCGGGCAACAGGTACCTCGGGACGAAGCCGGGCCGGCCGAGGTCGCCGCGGGTCAGGAAGTTGGCCCGCCGCCCCACCCCACGGGGACCACTGATCAGGTAGATCAGACCGCCGGCGATGGGCCCGTCCCAATCGCTCTGGTGGTTGATGACTACCAGCGTTCCGGGCAGGTGCTGATACCGCTCCCTGGCCAGGACGGCGAAGCGGAAGAGGACCCTGGCAATGACGGCGAAGAGGTAGGAAACCAGGGTCCGGACCACGGGTACGCCTACCCTGACGGGCCAGAGCGGCCCTTCTCCCGGCGTGCCTTCCATGGGTCTCCCCCCAGGGCCGCAAGGCCCGGTTTCCCCGTTCCCGGCGACCCCATGAATCAACCCGTCAATTCCATTCAATACCACGAAGACCCTCGCCCGTCAACAGGCTATGTGGCCCCCGGCGGGACATGGGCGACGAGGCCAAAGAAAATGGGAACCCCAATCCGGGGTTCCCGCTCTTTAGCGTCAGCTTTGGTCAGGAAGGGACGGCTTTCAATAATCCATCCCGCCGCCACCCGGCGGATAGGGCGGAGCCGGGGGCTCCTTCTTGGGAATCTCGGCGATTAAGGCCTCGGTGGTCAGAGCCAGGGAGGCGATGGAGGCGGCGTTGGAGAGGGCGTGGCGGAGAACCTTCACCGGGTCGACGATGCCCGCCTTGACCAGGTCGACGTACTCCATGGTCACGGCGTCGAGGCCGATGCCCTTCTTTTTCTGGGTCTTGACGTGCTCGACGGCGACCGAACCCTCGAGCCCGGCGTTATTGGCGATCTGCCGCAGGGGCTCTTCGAGGGCCCGCTTGACGATGTTCACGCCGAGCTTCTCTTCACCCTCGCTCTCGATCTTGTCGAGGGCCGGGATGATGTTGATGAGGGTGGTGCCGCCACCGGCGACCACGCCTTCCTCAACCGCGGCGCGGGTGGCCGAGAGGGCGTCCTCGACGCGGTGCTTCTTCTCCTTCAGCTCGGTCTCGGTCGAGGCGCCGACCTTGATGATGGCCACGCCGCCGGCCAGCTTGGCCAGGCGCTCCTGAAGCTTCTCGCGGTCGTAGTCGGAGTCGGTGTCCTCGATCTGCTTGCGGATCTGGCCCACCCGGGCTGCGATATCGGCCTTCTTGCCCTTGCCCTCGACGATGGTCGTCTTCTCCTTGTTCACCCGGACCCGGTTGGCCTGGCCGAGCATGCGGAGGTCGACCTTCTCGAGCTTGATGCCCAGGTCTTCGCTGATGAAGGTACCGCCGGTGAGGATGGCGATGTCCTCCATCATGGCCTTGCGCCGGTCGCCGAAGCCGGGGGCCTTGACGGCGCAGCAGTTGAGGGTTCCACGGATCTTGTTGACCACCAGGGTGGCCAGGGCCTCGCCCTCGATGTCCTCAGCGATGATGACCAGCGGCCTACCGGTCCGGGCAATCCCCTCCAGCATAGGGAGGAGGTCGGCGATGGCCGAGATCTTCTTCTCGTAGATGAGGATGTAGGGGTTTTCGATGTTGGCTTCCATCGACTCGGCGTTGGTCACGAAGTAGGCGGACGTGTAGCCGCGGTCGAATTCCATGCCCTCGACGACCTCGACGGTCGTCGCCGTGCCCTTGGACTCCTCGACGGTGATGACGCCGTCCTTGCCGACCTTGTCCATGGCCTCGGCGATCAGCTCGCCGATGCTGCTGTCGTTACCGGAGATGGCCCCGACGTGGGCGATGTCTTCCTTGCCCTCGACCGGGATGGAGGCCTTCTTGATTTCCTCGACGGCGACGTCGACGGCGCGGTCGATCCCCTTCTTGAGGAAGATCGGGTTGGCCCCGGCGGCCACGTTCTTCAGGCCCTCGAGGACGATGGCCTGGGCCAGGACGGTGGCGGTGGTGGTGCCGTCACCGGTGACGTCATTGGTCTTCGAGGCGACTTCCCGGCACAGTTGGGCCCCCATGTTCTCATAGGGGTCTTCGAGTTCGATCTCCTTGGCCACGGTGACGCCGTCCTTGGTGATGACCGGCGACCCGAACTTGCGGTCGAGAACGACGTTGCGTCCCTTCGGCCCGAGGGTCACCTTGACGGCGTTGGCCACGGCATTGACGCCCTTCTCCAAATGTTTGCGGGCTTCGGTACCATAGGCGATCATCTTAGCCGGCATTCTAGTGGTTCACTCCCTTCCGGATCATTAGGGCCGCGCGCGGCCCGGCTATTTCTTCGAGGACTTGACGGCGAGGATGTCGCTCTCCCTGAGGATCAAGAGCTCTTCGCCATTGACCTTGACCTCGGTCCCGCCGTACTTGGCGAAGACGACGATCTCCCCCACCTTGACCTCGGGAGCAACCTTCGTCCCGTTCTCCAGGATCCGGCCCGGACCGACTGCCTTGACCTCACCTTCCTGGGGCTTTTCCTTGGCCGTGTCCGGCAGGACGATGCCGCCCTTGGTCCGCTCCTCGGACTCGAGGACCTTGACGATGACCCGGTCAGCCAGCGGCTTTAGCAATTCTCTTCCCTCCTTTGCCTTGGTACATGGGTTTTTCCGAATACAGCAGCTTAGCACCCATTTGGGTGGCTCTTAGCACTCTCCCCGACTAAGTGCTAAACCTTCCATTAAACATGTTACCCAAACTTCCCTGCCTTGTCAACCCATGGCCGGGGCTTATTATTCCCGCCCCAGACGGGGCTATGACCATCTTTTCCATCGATTTCCGCCCCGCCCGCCCCGGGCGGGTCGAGGCGCCAAAAAAAGGACCCCCGCGGGGGTCCGTCTTCGGCCGATCCGGGCGCGTCAAGCGCTTGGGCCCGCCCCGCTTGCGGCGGCCGTGCCGTCGTGCCTACCGCTCTCCCCCGCCCCGCCGGCCCCGCCCGATGTGCAGCGGCCGCAGGACGGCCACGACGTAACGCCCGACGATGGGGATGCGGCCGAACTCCTCGTCGTCCAGCCCGCCGACGGCGATGAGGACGATGAAGTAGACCGCCGCCGCCAGGCCGACGGC
>DASXUT010000158.1 GCA_036504675.1 Bacillota bacterium
CTCAATGAGTCCGACGGGTCACCCTGGAAGGGGAGGATTCAGCCCCCCAACCTCAAGAAGACCGATCAGCACACTGTGAGGGAGACGTCCTTCGTAACGTCCTTAAAACCTGTCTTGACTCGGTCGCCGCTCAGGATTAGACCAGCAGACAAAGTCGCTCCCCACTTAGTGGAGTATTGGTCTGTATGGCAGGAGCTGATTCCTGAAGCCTTTAGGGAACCCACCGGTTATGTCCTTATGAAAACCCCAGGCGTGTTTTCTCTACACCGCTTGGCCGCTTTCATCCTTCGGGTCTGTGATAAGGAAGGGTTGCCGTTTTCGGCCGCCTCCTTCCGCAGGATCCTGTCAGATTTGGACCCAGACTTCCTTTCTGGAGAGTTCTGGAAATCCGATAACACCAAGAATGGCGCAGCTGCGTATGGTTCCATGAAGGGGTTTGCGGTTCTCACCGACATGATGCAGGCCGCGCTCTTCGATAAAGGCTGGGACGACGACAACGAGGATTGACGCCCGGTGGCAAATGGGGAGGTGCTGCGGCCCGCAACACCTCCCCATTTGCCATGATGGTCCCGACGGCGGCCCTCCAGCCGCCGCGGAAAACCGGGAAGTTGACCGAACGCTGCTCAACGATATCCTCAACGACGTCTCATTCCACAAGGTGCCCGCTTTCGAGTGGGTGATGTCGGGAATGCCCAGCGTTTAGTGAGCCTTGCGCGGGCTCATTGGCGAGACTGAACCCCAGCCATTCAGGCTGGGGTTTGCGGTTTCCTAGACCGTCAGGCCGGGGTCCAGCTTATTGAACCGGCTTCACGTATATCGGGTTCGAGAAGATCCACGGGCGGTCCCGACCCAGCAGCCGGTAGTAGACCTCGACGCGATAGGCGCCGAGGTCTTTGGCTTCGTAGGTCAGGTCCCGGCCGACGGCGGTGGCCATGGTCACGCCCCCCTGGAGTTCGAGCGAGCCACCCATCGTCGCCGTCATGCTGGCCTCGTCATGGGCGACGAAGCTGAAGCCGGTGGCCGACCGCCGCCGATCGTAGGACATATAGCTGGAACCCTGCCGAAGTGCCTGAGGAATGAGTCGGCGGTCGTGACCCAGGTCGCCGGTGAACTTCTCCAGCACCAGGATGTGAGTGTGGATAAGGCGGAAAGTATCATCGTAGGTGAAGAGCGGGACTGTCAGCGGTCCGACCTTGTAGCGCTGCCCGTGGACGTCCCCACCGGCCACCCCGACGACCTTGCGGACCTTGTTCAGCTGATCCCACCTGGCCAGGAGGGACGGGTCTGGCCCCTTCAGGCCGTAATCAAGGAAAGCGTAGTGGAGTAGCCCCCTCGGAATGCTGGTCGTGCCGCTGTAGAAGTCGGCCAGGACATTCCAGATCTCGAGGCCTCCCAGCGGTATGTCCCAGGAACGCCACGGGAAAGGCTCGTCGCCGATGGGCGGGCAGCCGGTGTCGGTCAGGTGGGCGGCGAAGCCGAAGCCGCCCAGGCCATTCACCCCATCGACGATGTCCCTGGTCGTGCCCCTCTCAGGAGGCAGGCTGCTGATGCCGAGGCGGGGTAGTGCTCGCCTCGCCGGCCGGCCTCCTGGCCGAGTTCAGTTCGACCCCGAAGAGGACCAGGGTGTCCTGGTAATACCCCTCCTTGCCGGCCTTGAGCCCGCCGAGGGTGTTGTGGTCGGTGATGATGGCGAAGTTGACCCCGGGCCTCCCTCGCCGCGGCAGCGATATCCTCGCCCGACCCGCCACCGTCAGAGAAGGTGGAATGGATGTGGATCATTCCAGAATAGTCATAGAAGCCCGCCGGACCGGGGTCGGCCTTGACCGCGGAGGCGGCCAGGGCCGACGCGGGCACATCCATGCCCCCACCAAGCGCGGTGCCCACGACGGCACCAACCAGGAGGATGGCCAGAAACCCGGCGGAGCGCAGCCGGGCATTGAGCAGACTCAAGGCGGCTAGTACCCCTTCGGGTCGATGGCCTCCCGGATCAGCCTGACCTCTTCGACCGTCGGCGGTTCATACTCACGGACGTCCCTGGCCACCAGCAGTTCGAAGCCGGTGGCCTCTTTCACGCTGGCCACCGTCTCCCCCGGCAAGGTGGCGACCAGTCGCATCCGCCGGGTCGCTTCGTCGAAGTCGAGGATGCCCTTGGTTGTGATCACCGGGCCCCGGGCGAGCCGTCCAAGTAACCCGGGCTGATGTAGTTGAGCTTCTCGTTGAACCGCCGCTGCTCATGGACCATGATGATGATCGTCCGCTGACAGGAGCAGGCCATGTCACCGGCCCCGCCGCTGCCCGGGAGGCGGGTCTTCGGCTTCTGGTAGTCCTCGGGGAAGCGGCCCATCATCGTCGAGTTGAGGTTCCCGTAGGGGTCGATCTCTGCCCCGCCGATGAAGCCGTAGTCGGCGAAGCCCCGCTGGGTCAGCTCGAACGAGGCGTTCAGGCCGCCGAGGAAGTTGGCCCGGCTGGCCGTCCGCGAGTCCCCGACCGACAGGGGCAGACCCCTGACCAGCGTCGGGCCGACGGCCCCGGCTTCGAAGACGGGGACGGTCCCCGGGGCGTTGGACAACTGGGCCAGCATCACCGCGGCCGTCGGCAGGCCGGTCCCGACGAAGACGACCTTGTTGTCGGGCAGGGCCCGGGCACCGGCGACGACCATCATCTCGCGGGGGGAGAAGTCGGTTGCTCGGGGACTGGCGGCGGGCGGTGTCATGGCCTCGCCCCCTCGGCCAGATACCCTGATTCGCCCCTCAGCCCCGCCTCGGCCCGCTGGACGTGCTGGCTCTGGCGCTGCGGGATGAGGTCGATGAAGGCCGCCGTATCGGTCACTCCGAAGACGTAGGTCTCATAGTACTCGCGGAGCGGGCCGGGGTCGGCCTGCCGGTACTTCGAGGCCGCCGCGAGGAACTGCGGGATGTGGGTCTCGTCGAAGTAGTAGTAGCCGTAGCAATTGCCGGGGTAGGCCCCGAAGGGCACCTCGACCACGGCATCGACGGCAAAGAAGGGGATGCTGATCCGGTTAGGGTAGCGGGTCATCTCCTCGTGCTCGCTGACCCGCTCGCAGGTGACGATGGTGTGGGCGGCCGTCAGGGCGATCTCGGGGCACGTGTAGAGCTGGCCATGGATTCGGCAGTTGCCGTATGGGTCGGACTCCTGGACGTGGATCAGGGCCACGTTCGGATAGCAGGCCGGGACGAGCACGATCGGGCGGCCGGTGAAGGGGCAATCAACCATCGCCGCTCGGTTGGCCCGGAGCATGTCGCTGCCGATGGGGCTCCGCGTCGGCAGGAACCGCAGGCCCATCGAGGCGGCCTTGAAGCGGGCCGACATGTCATAGTTGCTCCAGTCCTTGAGCTCGATCAGCCACGCTCGGCGACGTGCCGGAAGAGGGGCGACAAGCCGAAAGCCTCGTGGGCCCAGTTGCCGAACTCCATTCGCTTGATCCCCGTCCTGGTCGGCTCGAGAGCCATCGCCCCGGGCAGGTACTCAACGGCAAGCCCGCCGGACTGGAAGGACAGAGTCAGGTCCCTCCGGCCCTGGCGGGCGATTTCGTGGATCAGGGCGATGGGCTGCCGACCGTTGACGAAGCCGCCGAGACCGATGTCATCGCCGTCATGGACGAATCGTTCCACCGCCTCGCTCAGGCTCATCCGCTTGTCGCGCTTGGACTTGTCCTTCTCGGCCAGGTAGCTGCGGGCCTCGTCGGGCTCCAGTCCCCTGCAATTGACTTTCCTCCATTTCGCCCTGGCCGGGCCGGCTGATTGCCCGGCCCGGCCTTCGACGTCTGGTGGGAAAACGGTTATCATGGGCCACCCGGCGCGACTGCTCCCCAGGGATTGCCCCCCAGGGACTGCCCCCCAGGGACTGATCCCTACTGCGGGCTCGCGAACAGGTCCCCCGCCACCCGTCTCAACATCTCCGGCCCCCGCACCTCGGTCTCGTACAACGGGATGACGGCCCGGACGTCGTTGAAGGTGTCGTAGATCTGATCGAGGTATCCGCGCTGCATCTCGACCCGGTTGAGAACGAACTGGGAGAGCTCGCCGCCACCGGCCCCTCCGGACCGCTCGCCGACCCGGATGACCCCGTTGACGACGACCCCGCCGACGGGGATGCCGAAGTCTCGGAACCAGCCGATGAAACGGCGGATGACCGCGATGGGCAGGGCCTCAGGCAGGGTGACGAAGAAGAAGGCGGTCTTCTCGGCGTCGGTGAGCAGGGTCGAGGCGTCGCCGATGCGGCCCTGGAAGGACAGGAGGGAATCGAGCAGCGGGTCCTTCTCCTGCTTCTTCCGGAAGGACAGGGACAGCCGGATGGCCTGGGCCTCCTTGCGGCTCTCGAGCATCTTCCCCACCCACAGGGTGTAGACCTTGGACATCCCGAGGAGCCGCCGGGCGTTGGCCGTCGGGGCGGTGTCGAAGACGTAGACGTCGTACTTATCGGCGAGCATCAGGTTGATCATGTTCTCGAACATGGCCGACTCTTCGAAGGCCGGGTTCATCGTGGCCGTCTCGACGAAGGCGTCGGCCTGGGTCGGGATGTCGGCGTACTTCAGGAACAACTTGATCTTCTCGGCGATGTCCTTCTTCGACTTGTCGATGGTCTCGGCGGTGTCGATCTCGTAGGCCCAGAGGTTGGGGACCCCTTCAACCGGGGTCTCAGTCCCGAAGACGTTCTGGGCCAGGAGGCTCGACAGGCTGTGGACGGGGTTGGTCGAGGCGAGCAGCGTCCGCCGCCCCTGGGAGGCGAACCAGAGGGCGGCCGCCCCGGCCATGACCGTCTTCCCCACCCCGCCTTTGCCGCCGAAGAAGATATACTTCAGCCTGGGCTTGACCTTGAGGAACGACTCCATCGGCTTGATCTGTTCGGCCACCACGGCGCTCATTCCGACTCCCCCCCCGCCCCGGCGCCGTCGCCCGAGGCCGCCTTGGCCGCCATGGCCTCTCCGGCGAACATCCGCTCGGCCATCCGCTCGATCATCCGCAGGCCCCGGATGTCGCTCTCGAACTCGGGCACTCGGCCGAGGACCTTCCCGCTGAACTGGCTGTCGATCTTCGTCAGGTAGCCCTTCTGCATGGCGATCCGGTTGCGGAGGTAGTCCGGGATGTTCTCCTGGAGGAGTTCCGGCGGGACCACCCGGTTCACGATGTAGCCGCGGATGGGCACCGAGAACTTGGAGAAGAGCTCGGCCGCCTTGAGCGTGTCGAGGATGATCATCTCCTCGGGGACGACGACGAAGAAGAAGGCCGTCTTCTCGGCGTCGGTGAGGACGCCGGAGGACTTGTTGATCCGGTCCTTGATGTAGAGCAACTCACCGAGGATCTTGTCCTCGTCGGTGGTCTTCTGGCGGCGGACGGCCGCGACGACCTGATCGTATTCCCGCATCTGCTCCCGGAGCTTGGTGATCTTGTCGATCCAGGTGTCGTAGACCGAGGCCATCGACAGGTAGTAGAGGGCGTGGCCGAGGGGCACCAGGTCGTAGATGTAGTAGTCGTAGCCGCCCTTGACGACGATGTTGACGACCTCGTCGAAGATGGCCGACTCCTCCATGGCCGGCTCGGCCGCGGCCGCCTGGATGTAGTTCTCGATTTCGTCGGGAATGCGGTCGAGGCCGTACATGTCGAGGATCTTCTTCTTGACCTCTTCCTGGTAGGCCTTGATCCGCTTGTCGGCGTCGATCTCGCAGGCGTAGAGGTTGTCCATGATCTTGACCTCGCCCTGCCCGAAGATGTTGCGCTCGAAGATGTCGGACAGGGAGGCCTGTGGGTCGACCGAGAAGACGAGCACCTTGTAGCCTTTCTGGGCCAGATAATAGGCGGTCGCGGCGGAGAAGGTCGTCTTGCCGAGGCCGCCCTTGCCACCGTACATGATGTATCGGACGTCAGGGTAATCGCGGAAGAAATTGACCAGGGACGTTGCTTTCACCCCCTCTTAGAACAGCGCGTCGGTGAGATCTTTCTCCCGGAGCATGCGCCGTTTCCAGGTGGCGATCTGGGGGACGACGTACGGGAGCAGTCTCAGTGAGTAGTAGGGCGGCAGGATCGGCACGCCGAGCAGGTCGCCCATGGTAATCAGGATGAACAGGTGCTCCATGCTGGAACGGGTCTTCAAGGCGTAGCGGGTCATGTCGTGGGCGGCCATCCCGTAGATGAACTCGCGGACGACACTACCGGCCGACTGCCGGTCCTCGCCCTCGGCGCCGGGCTGGGCCGCCCCGCCCTCTGGCCCGGGCGTCTCACCGCCGGCCTTGCCACCCTTCTTCTTTCCCCAGAAAAGCAAAGGCTCTCCCTCCTTACCGACAAGGCAAAGGGGCCGGCCCGACGGTCCTCGTCGCGTCTTTACGCTCACGGCCTTAGTCGGCCGAAACTGACCGCGAGCCGGCCCCTGAGCCTTCTGATCAGTCGTCCCCCGGGGTCGCTTGGGCCACCGGTGCCTTCGGCGCCCGGGTCTCGCCTCGGATCTTGAAGTACATCTTCAGGCCGTCGTAGATGAGGATCAGGGCGGCGACCATCAGGAAGATGCCGATCGCCGCGGCCACGATGTTCCCGCCCATGGCCAGGCCGATGCTCTGCCCGGTGGCCGGCTTGAGCGTCCCCGCCTGGAGCTTCCCGACGTTGAGGATGAGGTTGCGGGCGGTCAGGCCGAGGGCGAAGATGGTCGTGATGAACATGAAGAGGGCCGGCCAGAGGGTGAAGGCGTGAGACTTCTTCTGCGAGGCCAGCCAGATGGTGGCCATGAGCAGGGCCAGCGAGGCCATGAGCTGGTTGGACCCGCCGAACAGGGTCCAGATGTACGACCAGGTGTTGGTGTAGACCAGCCCGAAGACGATGGCCAGGGTGACGACGGCCCCGACGTGCTGGTTGCGGAAGGCCGGCACGGCATCGCCGACCAGCTCGGCCGTGGCGATCCGGGCGAAGCGGACGACCAGCTGCATGACGGTGATGGCGAGGATGCAGAACATGGCCCCGGCAAAGGCCGTCCCGAAGGCCTCCGGGATGCCGATGAAACCGAAGAACTTGGCCATGCCGACCGAAAAGACCGTGGCCGGACCAGCCTTGAGAGCCGTCTTGTAGGCGTCGAAATTGGCGAAGGCCGCGCCGGCGATGATCAGGGCGATGGTCGCCAGGATCATCTCGAGGTACATCGAGCCGCCGGCGACGTACTTCGCGTCGGCCTCGCTCTCGAGCTGGCGGGCCGTGCCGGAGCTTGAGACCAGGCTGTGCCAGCCGGAGATGGCGCCGCAGGCGATGGTGACGAAGAGGATCGGCCACATCGGCCCGACGCCGATGGTGTAGGTGGTGAAGGACGGGGTGGTGAAGCTCGGGTGGCCGACCAGGATGCCGAGGACGGCCCCCAGCATGCCCAGGGCGACCAGGTAGAACGAGATGTAGTTGATCGGCTGGGTGTAGCTCCAGATCGGCAGGACCGCGCCCAGGTAACTAAAGAGCAGCGTGAACAGGACCCAGACCAGCTTGGAAGCCGGAATGGCGAGCACGCTGCCGAGCCAGATGGAGAACAGGGCCAGGACCACCATGATCACCGTGGTGACCATGATGTCGACCTTCTTCTTGTAGATCATCCACCCGGCCAGGATTCCCACGGCCATCAGGCCGATGATGGCCAGGGGGACGCTTGGTAGCTTCGCCATCATCGCCGCGGTCATGTCGCTGAAGGCGGCGACGATGAGGATCAGGTAGAAATAGATGAAGGACAACAAGGTCAAACGCCCGCGCGGCGAGATCAGGCGGTAGGCCAGGGCCCCGAAGCTCTGACCGTCGTTACGCAGGCCGACGATGGCGCTGACGTAATCCTGAACCCAACCAATCAGAAGAGTCCCGAAGACGATCCAGAGTAGACCGGGCAGCCACCCCCACTGCATGGCCGCTATCGGTCCGGTCACCGGGCCCAGGGCGGCGATGGACTTGAACTGGTAGCCGAAAAGGACGTGCCGCCCGGTGGGCATGAAGTCGACGCCGTCCATGTACATCTTGGCCGGGGTCGCTTTTTTGGGATCAACTTTGACGATTTTTTCATCGACATAGCGGGCGTAGATGTAGTAGCCGACGAGTGCCGCGACGACCGCCAGACCAAGAGCGAGAACTGAGTTCACGGTCCTCCCTCCTTTGGCTTGGGAAGAGTTGTCGCCTCGAACCAGCTCGCTACGGAAAGGGATCGGTTGGCCGGCGAGGCATCACCTCCGATTCGGAATCTTGTGACCAGTCATTCTATATTGGGGCCGGATGTTCCTTCAGAACTTGCCAAGATTCCCCAGCGCCAAAAGGGAAGGGACCCCCGAGGGTTGGCCCCTGGGAGTCCCTGACTTTGCCTAATCCAGTAAGCTGCGGGAATGGGCGGCCGACCGCCGTCAGTCCTTGAACTTCGCCCGGAACTCGCTCGCCAGGAGGCCCATCAGGTACGAGTTGGTGTACCTGCCGCCCCGGAAGTGCTTCGCGCGGAGCAGCCCCTCTTGGACGAAGCCGCACTTCTCATAGGCCCGCTTGGCCCGCTGGTTATCCTCGTGGACAAAGAGCTGGACCCGGTGGAAGTTCATCTCGTCGAAGACGAAGCGGAGCAGGGAAACGATGGCGTCGGGGCCGTAGCCCCGGCCCCAGTGGCTCTTCTCGAAGATGCTTACGCCCAGCTCGGCCGAGAGGTCATGGTGGTTGATCCCGTGCAGGCCGATGGTCCCGATGGGGGTGCCCTCAGCGGTGTTGATGACGAAGACCCGGTCCGCCTCGCTCCTCGAGACCCGTTCGATCCAAGCCTCCTCGAAGGCTTCCGAGTAGGGGAGATGAGCGGTGATATAGGGCATGACTTCCTCATCGTTAATCCACTTGAGGATCAGGTCCCGATCCTTCCTTTCGACCGGACGCAAATAGGTCAGGCGGCCTCGGATCATCCTCGCTCCCCTTCCCTTCCGTCGTTTCTTCGGAATTCGTCTTCCAGCAGTCCCATCAGGTAGGAGTGGCGGTAGCGGCCGCCGGCGAAGTCGTCGTCCCGGACCAGTCCTTCGACGACGAAGCCCAACCGGCGATAGAGGCGCTGGGCCCGCTGGTTGTCCTCGTTCACATTCAGCTCGACGCGGTGCAGGTGGAGCCGGTCAAAGGCCGAACTGAGCAGGACCCGCAGGGCATCGGCGCCGTACCCCTTCCCCCGCTGGGCCGCGTCGTAAAGGCTAAAACCTAATTCGGCCGAGCGATTGCGCGGGTCGATCCGGCGCAGGTCGGCTCGGCCGATGGCTTGACCGGTCCGGGTGATGTGGACAATGAAGGACCGTTCGGTCTCGCTGCCAAGGAGGCGGTCGAGCCCCTCCCGGGCCTCCGCCAGGCTCATCGGCCAGCGGGGCTTGAGGTAGGGCATGGTCGCCTCGTCATTGGCCCATTCCCAGAGCAGCGGCAGGTCGGAGCGGTCCACCGGACGGAGGTAGGTGACCCTTCCCCTGATCATGGGGCTTGGGTTCGCCGGCGACCGCCCCGCCTCCTGTCACCGGGTCACAATTGTGAGATGGGATGGGGCCTGGCGATGTGGAAGCCCTGGGCGTAGTCGACCCCATACTCCCGCAACAGCCTGACCGTCTCGGCATCGCCTACGAATTCGGCGATGGTCGTTTTGCCGAGACCCCGAGCCAGCTCGGCGATGGCCGAGACGAGGTGACGGTCGACCGGGCTGTTGGGAAGGTCGGCGATGAAACCCCCGTCGATCTTCAGGCAGTCCACCGGCAGGTGCTTGAGGTGCGAGAAGGAGGAGTAGCCGATGCCGAAGTCATCGAGGGCGAAGTGGCAGCCGAACCGGCTCAGGGTCTCGATGAACCGCCGGGCCTCGTGGATGTTGGCGATGGCCGCCGTCTCCGTGATCTCCAGGACCAACCGCCCGGGGTCGACCCGGCCTCTGGTCAGTTCGGTCTGGACCAGGTCGAGCAGGGTCGGGTCGTCGAAAGCCTGACTCGACAGGTTGACCTCCAGGCAAAAGCCCGGGTTCTTGCGGCTCTGTTCGGCCAGCAGTCGGATCCCCTTCTGGACCACCCAGCGGTCGATCTCGCGGATGAGGCCGAGACGCTCGGCGACACCCAGGAAGGAGTCGGGCAGGATCAGTTGCCCGGAGGGGTCATCCATCCGCAGGAGCAGTTCGTACCGGGAAATCTCGTTCTTCCGCAGATCCAGGATGGGCTGGACGTAGAGGACGAACTCGTCGCCCTCGAGGGCCTTCCGGATGCGGTGTTCCCAGGTCCGCCGGGACGAGATCAGGGCCTCCCGGTCGCTGGCCGGCTCGTACAGCGAGAAACGGCTCGGCCCGGTCCGTTTGGCGTGGTAAAGGGCGATGTCGGCGCGGGCCAGAAGGTCGTCGACGGCCTGGCCGTCGGACGGGAAAAGGGCGATGCCGATGCTGGCGGTGACCCGGCTGGGCTGGCCGCCGATGGTCACGGCGTGCTTGCTGACCACCTGCAGGGTCTGGTGGGCGAGCTCCTTGGCTTGCTCGGCGTCGGCATGAGGGACGAGGATGCCGAACTCGTCGCCGCCGAGCCGGGCGACGACATCGGTCGAACGCAGCCGCTCGCGCAGGCTTCCGGCGACGGCCGTGAGGACCTCGTCCCCGGCGCGGTGGCCGAGGCTGTCGTTGATGTCCTTGAACTGGTCCATGTCCAACAACATGACCGCGCCGGCGGACCGGTATCGCTTGGCCATCGCCAGCTCGCGCTCGAGCTCCTCGCGGAAGCGGCGCCGGTTGTGGAGCCCGGTCAGGGGGTCGTGATTGGCGAAGTAGACCAGTTGGGCCTCGAAGCGTTTGCGTTCGGTGAAGTCCTGGGCCTCGGCGATGTAGTAGAGCGGGTCTCCCCGCCCGTCGCGGACCAGGGATAGGGTAACGTGGGCCCAGATCGGCCGCCCGCCTTGCCCGAGGCACCTGCATTCGAACTGGACGCAGTCTGAGCGGCCCTCGCGCAGATCCTGGAGGAGCGGCCCGGGGGTGCGGAGGTCCTCGGGATGGAGGACATCGCGAACGGCGCGCCCCAGCAACTCCGCCTCGGTGAAGCCCAGCATCCGGCAGAGGGCGGCGTTTACCTGCAAGAGCCGGTCATCGGCCGGGTGGATCAGGGCCTTGCCGACGGCCGTGTGCTCGAAGACGCTCCGGAAGCGGGTCTCGCTGTTGCGCAGGGCTTCCTCGGACTTCTTGCGGTCGGTGATGTCCCGGGCGATGGCCATGACAAAGAAGTCGGCGTCCATCCCACCCAACCTGGAGAGGGACAGCTCAACCGGAAAGACCTGGCCGTTCTTTCTCACCACGGTAATCTCGAACTGCTGGCAAAGGAGATGACCGGGCTCGAAGGTGGCCTGCGGCCGGAGGTCGATGGCCTCCATCACCAGGTCGAACTGGTCTTTGGGCACGAAGAGCCCGGGTGGCCGGCCGAGGGCTTCCTCGGCGGTCCACCCGAGCATCTCCTCGGCGCTGTGGTTGTAAAGGACGATCTTGAGGGTGCGGTCGACGGCGACCATCGCGTCGGGAGCGATCGCCAGGAATCCGGCCAGCCTCTCCTGAAGGGCGGTCAGGGCGGTCTCAGCCTTTCGCCGCTCGACCGCGCTGGCGACGATGTTTGCCGCGGCCTGCAGGAAGTTAACGTCGTGGGTGGTGAAGCGGCGGCGGCGCTTGGCGTGGGCGCCGAGGACCCCGAAAGGACGCCCCGGCCGGTCGATGACGACGCTGATGCCGCTGGTCACGCCGTGCTCCGAGAGGAGGGCCGGCCCCTGAAAGCGGGTCTCGGTCCGGAGGTCCTCGACGATCACCGGTCCCTTGGTCCAGAGGGTATAGCCGGCCTGAGAGTCCCGTCCGGCCTCGACCGTCACCTGTCCGACGCGACCTTCCTTCCACCCGACCCCGGCCCTCAAGAGCAGGCCTTGATCCCCCGGCAGCAACTCAAGCACTTTGCAGTACTCGAGGTCCAGGGTCTCGGCCACGGCGGCGGCCGTCCGGTCCATCAGGGTGGCCAGGTCCGCGCCGTCCAGGGCCAGGCGGCTGAGTTCGGCGATGGCCGCCTGTTGACGGAGGCGGGCCTCCAGCTCCAGAACGATCGATCGGTCAGGTCTGACACGTGCGTTCAATGGCTCAGGGCTCCTCCGGGTTTGTCTTGGGCACTCGCGGCGGCCTGGCCGCCGTTTTGTCGCGGCGGCCCTGCCGCTGGCCTCGTTGCTGACCCTCGCTGGGCTTTCATGTAGATATATCGGCGATTGGCCGTCATCGCTTCACCCGGGAGCCCAAGAAGCCCGGCCTCCTTGAGGTCCGGGCTGGGGGCGGGGAGCCTTGAAGCGCCGGGGAGGCCGGGTATCCGCCTACCTAATGGCCAGCTCAGAGCCAGGGTCGAAGAG
The DNA here is from genome assembly GCA_036504675.1 of Bacillota bacterium. Classification (NCBI taxonomy): domain Bacteria; kingdom Bacillati; phylum Bacillota; species Bacillota bacterium. The sequence continues at coordinate 12,357 of DASXUT010000158.1, forward strand.
GTGGCAGCGGTCGAGGCGGAGGGCCGCCGGCAGCGACTGGCCATAGCTCGGAGTCCCGTCCGGCGGGACGCGGGCCGTCAGCGCCTGGTCCCCCGTGGCGAGGTGGACGATGACCTCGGCCCCGAGGGGCTCGATGAAGCTGACCCGGCCCTCGATCACCCCGATTCCCGGCCTGGCCAACTGGCCGGGGGAGATCGAGACGTCCTCCGGCCGGAGGCCCAGGACCACCTGACCGCCGTCATAGGCCCGCAGGCCCGCGCGGCGCCCGGCCGGGATCGGCAGGGTGGCGTCGCCGGTGACCAACTGGTCGCCCGCCACCCGGCAATTCAGGAAGTTCATCGGCGGCGTCCCGATGAACCCGGCGACGAACATATTCGCCGGGTGCTCGTAAATCTCGCGTGGCGGGGCGACCTGATGGATCCGGCCGTCCTTCATCACGGCGATGCGGTCGCCCATGGTCATCGCCTCGGTCTGGTCGTGGGTGACGTAGATGACCGTCGTCTCCAGGCGGTGGTGGAGCTGGATGATCTCGGCCCGCATCTGGACCCGCAGCTTGGCGTCGAGGTTGGAGAGCGGCTCGTCCATGAGAAAGACCACCGGTTCGCGAACGATGGCCCGGCCCAGCGCCGCCCGCTGTTTCTGGCCCCCTGACAACTCCCTCGGCCGCCGCGCGAGGAGCCCCCCGAGCCCAAGGGTCTGAGCCGCCTCCCTGACCCGCCGGTCGATCTCGGCCTTCGGCACCCGCCGGAGCTTCAACCCGAAGGCCATGTTCTCATAGACGTTCATGTGCGGGTAGAGGGCGTAGTTCTGAAAGACCATGGCGATGTCGCGGTCCTTCGGAGCCACGTCGTTGACCCGCCGGTCGCCGATGTAGACGCCGCCATCGGTGACCTCCTCCAGCCCGGCCACCATTCTCAGGGTCGTCGACTTGCCGCATCCGGACGGCCCGACCAGGACCATGAACTCATGGTCCCGGATCTCCAGGCTGACGGCGTCAACCGCGGTCGTCTCGCCGAACTTCTTGGTGACAGACTCCAGAACGACCCTGGCCATGGCGACCTCCTACCCCTTAACCGCCCCGGCGGTCAGGCCTTGGACGATGTACTTCTGGAGGATCAGGGCGATGATCACGGGCGGCAGGGCCGCCATGACCCCACCGGTGGCGATCATCCCATAGTCGATCATGTGCTGGCCGGAGAACTCGGCGATGGCCACCGAGATGGTCTTAGCCCTCAGGCTCGAGGTCAGGATGAGGGCGTAGAAGAACTCATCCCAGGCCAGGAGGATGGCGAAGATGATCGTCGTCACCAGGCCGGGGGTGGCCAGCGGCAGGCCGACTCGCCAGAAGGTCTCAAAGCGGCTGCATCCGTCGATCCGCGCCGCCTCTTCGATCTCCACCGGAACGGCCGTGAAGTAGCCGCGCATGATCCAGACGACGAACGGGGTGACAAAGGAGCTGTAAACCAGGATCAGGCCGACCACGCTGTCCCGTTGTCCAAGCAGGCTGAGGATGACGTAGAGGGCGACGATGAGGGCGATCGGCGGCAGCAGGTAGGTCGAGAGGAAGAAGATTGTCAGCGCCTGGCGCCCTCGGAAGCGGGACCGGGCCAGGACATAGCCGGCCGGGACGCCGGTGACCAGGGACAGCACGGTCGTCCCGAAGGCCACCGCGCTGCTGTTGATCAGGGCCCGGCGGAAGGTGTAGGCGGCCGAGTTGACGTCCGTCGTCGTCAGGACGGTCAGGTAGCGGCCAAGGCCGGCGTGGGCGGGCCACCAGCGAAGGGGCCGCTCGAGAAGGTCGGAAGGGCCGGCGATGCTCGAGATGACCAGCCAGGCGAAGGGGGCCAGGATAAAGGCCCCGGCCAGGAGGGCGGCCAGGTGGAGTCCAAGGCGCCGGCCGGCCTTCCTCAGCCGGGCCTGGGTGGGGCCGCTCATGCCTGCACCTCCTCACGGATGAGGCGGAAGTAGACCAGGGCGAGCAGGGTGATAAAGACGGCGATCAAGTAAGACAAAGCCGCCCCCTTGCCGAACTGGAGGGCGGTGAAGGTCTCGGTGTAGGCGTAGTAGGCGATGGTCTGGGTGCCGTTGGCCGGGCCGCTGCGGGTCATGATGAAGATGATGTCGAAGACCTTAAAAGCCTCGATGGTCCGGGTCACCAAGGAGACCAGGATGCCCGACCGGATGGATGGCAGGGTAACGTACCTGAAGCGGCCGAGCGGCCCCGCCCCGTCGATCGAGGCGGCCTCATAGAGCTCGGCCGGGATGACCTGAAGGTTGGCCAGGAGGAGCATGGCCACCAGGGGGGTCATCTTCCATACGTCGGCGAAGATGACGCAGTTCATGGCCACCCACGGGCTCGACAGCCAGGCCTGATAGTCCTTGATCAGGCCGAGCTGGAGGAGGATGGCGTTGAGGGCGCCGTAGTCGGCGTTGAAGATCCAGCGCCACATCATCCCGTTGACGATCGTCGGGAGGGCCCACGGGACGAGGACCAGCGCCCGCAGGAGACCTCTCCCGACGAACCGCTCATTGAGGAGCAGGGCAATCATCAGGCCGAGGACCAGCTCCAGCCCGGTCGAGACGAGGGTGAAGTAGACCGTTCGCCAGGTGGCCGCCCAGAAGCCCGGGTCGACCAGGGCCGACGAGTAGTTGGCCAGGCCGATGAAGGGTCGCCCCGGGGTGGTCAGGGAGTAGCGGTGGAAGCTGATCCAGAGGGCCTCCAAGAGGGGAATGAGGACCACGCCGAAAGTCACCAGGAGCGCGGGGACCAGGAAGGCGACGATCAGACGCCGCTCTTCCCGGCCGACGCGCGTCCGCAAGAGCCTTGGGTTCGGGCTTGACAACCTTAGGCTCACGCTAGGACCTCCAGGAGGAATCCGGCGGGCAGGGGGACCCGAAGGGGGATTCGGTTTCGGCCGACGGCCCCCCTGCCCGCGATGAGGGGATCACTTCTTGACGCTGTCCATGTCCTTGACCAACTGGGACATGGCCGCTTCAGGCGTGGCTTTGCCGAGAAGGGCCTGCTGCAAGGCCACCTGGGCCTTGGTCGAGAAGGCGTTGTACCAGATGACGAACTGCGGGCGCCCCTTGACCGCCTGGTACTGGACCCGGAGGGTGGCCGCCAATTCCTTGGGGGCGTTCAGGTCCGGGGCGTCCAGGGCCGCCTTCCAGATTGGCAGAGAGTCAGAGGCATAAAGTTTCTGATTGGCTTCGCTGGTCAGGAAGACGATCAACTTCCAGGCCTCTTCGGGGTGCTTGGTGCTCTTGGCCAGGGAGAGGCCCATCGAGCCGGAAACGCCGACGGCCGTTCCGGGCTTGCCGGCCGGAGTCGGGGCGATGGCCACCTGCCCGGCCACCTTGGACGAGGCGGGGTCATTGGCCAAAGCGTAGACGTAGGTCCAGTTCAGGCAGAAGGCCGCCTTGCCCTCGGAGAAGACCTGGCGGACATCTTCCTCCAGGTAGGTCAGAGAGTTGGGGTTGGTGACGCCGTCTTTGAGGGTCTTGATCATGAACTTGAGGGCGTCCAGGGCCCCGCCCTGATTGAATTTGGCGGTGCCGTCCGGGGCGATGATGTCGCCGCCGTAGGAGTAGACGAGTTGGGCGTAGTCACACATGATCGCCTCGGCCTGAGCCCAGCTCCAGACGATGGGGAAGTCGCAGATCTTCTTGGCCTTGAGCGTCTTGGCCATCGTCACCAGCTCGTCCCAGGTCTTCGGGGCGGCCGTGTACCCGGCCTTGGCCAGCATGTTCTTATTGTAGAAGAGGAACTTGGTGTCCAGGATCCAGGGGATGCCGTAGTACTTGTCGCCGACCCTGAGGATGTCAAGGAGGGCTGGGTTTACGCCGGCCTTCATCTCGGGGGTGATCCTGGCCGTGATGTCCTGGACCATGTTGGAGGCCGCGAACTCGGCCGGCCAGATCTCATCGACCAGAACCACGTCGTACTGCCCCTGACCGGAGGCCAGGTCGGTGACGATCTTGTCGTGGAGGGATTCGTAAGGCACGAAGGTAACCTGGACGGTGATGTTCGGGTTGGCCTCGTTGAACTTCTTGACCATCTCACTGATGTGGGCATCGCTATAGGCCGCCTGCTTCATCGTGATCATCTGGAGCGTGACCGGCTGCGGCTTCTTGGCGCAGCCTGAGGTCAGGGCGATGGAAAGGACAACGGCCATTACTACCAAGACGGCCAGTGAACGCTTAACCATGTGGCCCCCTCCTTTATCGAACCTGCCCCGGGTCACCCCTCGGGGCTACCCTTGGGGCGATCAGTCGTCCGCGTGATTCCCACCCGTCACCTCCCTGCCCTCACTGCGGATTACTCCAGGCGTATGACGGAACCGTCCGGGCACGAAGCCCCGCGCTTCGGCCCAGCCGACGCTGAGCCACTGGAACGGGACCACTTGAACCAGCGGCATCAGCCGTTCGTCCAAGTCCGGAAGGGTCAAGATGGTCGCGCCGGTCTTCTCGGCGCCGGCCCGAGCCGAGCGCGGGGCGACCACCAGGACGCGGGCCCCGGCGGCGACCAGGTAGGCGGCCAGGACGGCCCCGAGCTCGCGGGAGGGGCCGTCGGCCATGACCACTCCGGCCAGGAAGCCGGGTTCGGCGACCTCGATGACCCCGTGGCGGAACTCCCCGCCATCCTCGCCCCAGGCCGGGACCTTGGCCACTTCGTTGAAGAGGAGGGCGCCGGCCATGGCCGCGCTCAGGGAGGGTCCCCGGCCGGTGATCACCGCCGCCCGGGACCCGTCCAGCCCGCGGCCCAAGTCGAGCCAGTCGCGGGCGGCCTCGTTGGCTTCCCGGACGGCGGCCGCGGCCGCGCGGGCCCGCTCGGCCCAACGGTCCGGCGCCTCGCCGGTCAGGCGGGACGCCAGGTAGAGGAGGGTCAAGACGCTCGCCCCATAGGACTTTATGGCGACGCCGTGATCGGGCTCGACCCGCATCTCGAGGGTGGCGTCGGTCAGTCCGGCGGCGGCCGAGGTGGCGTCGTTGGTCAGGCCGAGGGTGGTCGTGCCCGTGCCGGCCAGGTACTTGAGGAGCTTGACCACCTCGACGCTCTCCCCCGACTGGGACACCGCCACGACCAGGTCGTCGGGCTGCAGGCGTCCGCGTCCGTAATAGAGAAGAGACGATGTGAGCTCGAAGACGGCGGGAATGCCGCGGGCGGTCAGGGCGCAGGCTCCGGCGATGGAGGCGAAGTACGAGCTGCCCATGCCGGTCAGGACCACCCGGCCGAACCGGCCGAGGTCGCCCAGCCTTTCCATGGCCTCTTCCCAGCGCTCGGGGGCGGTAGCCGCCAGTCCCTCGAAGGCCCGAGGCTGGGCCAGGATGTCGTCAGTCATCGGCACGATCTCGTTCCCCCGTTCACTCGACGTAGGAGACGGAACTTCTCTGCTGCTGCAAGACCCCGTAGACGGCCCCGATGAGGGCGCTGCGGTCGCCCAACTCGGCCGGGACGACCAGGGCCGGGTAGGGCGCATGGTCGGCGACCATCTGGCTGATCACCGGCAGGACGATGGATTCGAGGCGGATGATCTCTCCGCCGAGGATGACGATCTCCGGGTTGAGCATGGCCACCAGATTGACGACGACCATCCCAATGACCCTGGCCGTCTCGACGACCAGTTCGCGGGTGACCGTGTCGCCGGCCTGCGACCGCTTGGCCATGGCGGTCATGATGTCGCTCTGACTCCCCGCTTTCCAGTCGACCCTGGCGGCCCACTTGCGGGCCAGGGAGACCGTGGAGATGGCCGTTTCCAGGTGGCCGAAGCCGATCGGCCGGGGTTCCTGGTTGGGGTCGGTCAACCAGTGACCGATCTCGCCGACGGCCCCGTCGCGGCCGCGGTAGAGGCGGCCATCGAGGAGGGCCCCGGCCCCCACGCCGGCGCCGACGTAGACAGCCACCGCATGTTGGACGCCGGCCGCCGCTCCCCGCCACTGCTCGCCCAGGAGAAGGGCGTCGACGTCGTTCTGGACCACCACCGGACAGGCAAAGCGTTCTCTGAGGACCTTCCCGGCCGGCACGTCCTGCCAGTCGAGGGCTGGGGCCAGGCTGACGTTGGCCCCGGCCCGGTCGGGGATGCCGGGTACGGACACTCCGATGCCGACCAGGGGCCCGCGGGATACCCCTTCGGCCTCCTTCAGCCAAGCGATGGTCTCCGCGACCTGGTCGAGGAGGGGCACGCCCATCGCCCGCGGCACTTCGGCCTTGGTCACGATGAGCTCCCCGGCCAGGTCGGCCGCGCCGCCAAGGATCCGGTAGGGAGTGACGTCGAGGCTGATGATGAACCCCGCTCTGGGGTTGAACTGCAGGAGGATCGGGCGACGGCCCCCCGACGAGGTCCCGATACCGATTTCATTGACCCAACCGTCGCCGATCAGCTCAGCCACCGTCCTGGACACGGCAGGCAGGCTGATGCCCGACTTGACGGCGATGTCCGATCGCGATAGCGCCCCCTCTCGCCGGAGAAGGTCGAGGATGAGGGTCCGGTTGATCCGCCGGATGAGCTCAGGTCGGCCGGAGACGATTTGTTCGTCCAGTGTGACGACCCCCAAGGTAGAACCGACTGAGGCTGGGGTGGTGGGGTGGGAATAGGGAACGGCGGCTATGGCAGTGGAAAAGGAGAATCGTTGTGGAGGACTAACTTACTTCTGTTAAGAAAGTATATGATGACGTTCGCGTAATGTTCACGCTTTTCCTCCTGCCCGTCGGTGGGAAGTATCCGACATTTTGCGCGCCCGGAGGGATGGCCGTGGCCGAGTTCTTCATCGGGCTGGATATCGGCGGCCACAGTGCGAAGATCGGGGTCGTCGACGCCCGCGGGAAAGTCCTCGCCCACGAGCGGGTGACCAATGCCGGGGCGTCCTCAGCCCGCGGGCTGGTCGACCGCTATGGCGAGGCCATCGATCGGCTGGTGGCGGCCGTTTCGCCGGGTGCCTCTCCGGCCGGCATCGGGGTTGGGGTGCCCGGCTACGTCAGTGCCGAAGGGCGGCCGGAATTCACCAACGTCGGTCTCCTCAACGGCTACGACTTGGCCAGGCACCTAGGTGAACGGTACCGCGTGAGGGTTCGCCTCGACAACGACGCCAATCTGGCCGCTCTGGCGGAGTACCACCGGGGGGCCGGCCGGGGCTCCCGACGGCTGATGATGGTCACCGTCGGAACGGGCATCGGGGTGGCCGTGGTCGCCGACGGGTCGCTGATCAAGTTCACCGGGGGCAGCACGGGGAACATCGGTCATCTCATCGTCGACCCCTTCAGTATGGAGCGCTGCAGTCAGGGATGCCGGGGCTGCCTCGAGACGCTGGCCACCGCCCCAGCCATGCGGCGGCGGGCGCTGATCGAGGCCGGGCGGCGTCCGAACGGCTTCCTCGGGCGGCGCCTGGCCGAGGCCGGGGTGGTTGATGTGCCTGACGTCGGCGCGGCCGCGCTCGCCGGCGACGAGGGAGGCCTGACCATTGTCAGGGAGACCGGCTGGTGGCTTGGGGTCGGCCTGGCCTCCTTCGTGGCCGTCTTCGCCCCCGACCGGGTCATCATCGGCGGAGGGGTGTCGGAGCTCGGCCGGCCCTTGTTGGATGGGGCTCGAGAGGCGCTCGCCCGGGTCGGCATGCCGGCCTTCGCGGCCGCCGTCTCGGTCGGGCCGGCGGCGCTTGGTAACGACGCCGGCTTCATCGGGGCAGCCTGGTGGGCCCAGGCCGGGGCTGAGTGACCGCGGGGCCGAGTGATCGCGGGGCCTGGGGGCGACAAAACGACCCCTCGACACGACGTCGGGGGGTGGCTGTCTGCTTGAACCCGAGGCGTGATCCTGCGGCCCTGTCTCAGGGCGGTGACAGCGTCCCGGCGGCCTTGGCGAACTCCCCGGCCAGGACGCCCATGACCAGGGTGTCGGTGTACCGCCCGCCGCGGAAGTTCTCGTCACGGAGGAGCCCCTCGCGGACGAACCCGAGTTTCTCGTAGGCCTTGATGGCCCTGGAGTTGTCCTCGTGGACGAGGAGCTGGATCCGGTGGAAGTTCATCTCCTCGAAGACAAAGCGAAGAAGGGTGCGGAGGGCATCGGTCCCGTAGCCCCGACCCCAGTTGGCTTGGTCGAAGAGGGCGATGGTGACTTCGCCGTTACGGTTGCGGTGGTGGATGCGGTCAAGGGTCAAGAAGCCGATAACCCCGTCGTCCTTCCGGCAGATGGTCATGACCTTGGTTCGGTCGGCCCGACCGCTCTGCTCATGCCAGGCCTCGGCCTCGACCTCGGTGAACGGGAAGTGGGGACCGAGGTGGAACATGACCTGCTCGTCGTTGACCCCGCGGAGCACGGTCGGCAGGTCGGACTTGGCCAGCGGTCGCAGGTAGGTCTGGTGTCCATGAAGCATACCCGATTAGCTCACTCCTCGTGGCCTGAAAGACCTTTTCAGATGCAAGCCTGGACTCGCCTGCCGGACCAATCTGTCGTCCGCGGTCGGGCCATGGCCCGTCCACGGCCGGGGTGCGACCGGCTGCCCGCGCTTCTTACCGCCCGCCTAGGATGTCCCGCAGAGCGGGCTCAAGTTCCCGATACCGAAAGGCGAAGCCGGCCTGCAGGGCGCGTTCGGGCAGGGCCCGCTGGCCTCTCAGGAACAGGGCATCGGCCATCTCACCCAACACCAAGCCCAGGGCGGGCGCCGGGACGGGCAGCCAGCAGGGGCGCCCCAGAAGCCGGGCGATGGTACGACAGAAGTCGCCGTTGGTCACCGGGTTGGGCGCCGTTCCGTTGTAAGGCCCGCCGGCGTCATCCCGCTCCAGGAGGAACCGGATCAAACCCACCAGATCGGCCCGGTGGATCCAGGGAACCCACTGCCGGCCGGAACCCAACGGGCCTCCGATAAAAAGGCGAAACGGAAGGAGCATGGGCTGAAGGGCTCCGCCGTCGCCCGAGAGAACCAGCCCCGTGCGGAGAAGGACCACCCTGACCCCCAGATCCTCCGCCCGCCTCGCCTCACCCTCCCAGGCGACGCACACCCGGCTGAGGAAGTCGGACCCGGACCCATCTCTTTCCGTCGCGGGTTCGTCGCCCCGCGGGCCATAGTAACCCACCGCCGACCCATTGATCAGCAGGCGCGGTGGCCGCCGGGCATGGGCCATCGCCTCGACCAGGGCCCGGGTGGCCCGGACGCGGCTCTGCAGGATCCGCTGCTTCTGCCCGGCGTTCCAGCGGCGCCCGGCGATGGGCTCACCGTTCAGGTTCACCACGGCGTCGGCGCCGTCGACTTCTGGCCACCAATCGCCGGGTGGTCGCGAGACGGGACCGCCCCCGGCGGTCGCCGCGTCCTCGAACCGTGGTTCCGCGGTCCAGGTCACCGCCCGGACTCCCCGGGGCACGGCGATATCCCGCCGGCGGGTGAGCACGGCGACCTCGTGCCCCGCCGCCGCCCATTCCCCGCACAGGGCCCAGCCGATGAAGCCGGTCCCTCCGGCCACGGCCACCTTCATCATGGACCCCTCCCACGGGCGGCGCTGGTTGCCGGCGCCGTCCCCACCAGATTCCTCAACTTCGAGGGGAATTCGCCGCCTCTGGCCGGCAGTCCCCCTCCCGCCCGGCCACGCCTCGAAAGATAAATCTAGAATACTCTGTAGAGCATCCGATTCCACCCAGTCTTAGCTCGACAGTTACGTCAAGCTCAGACTCGGTCCCTTCCCCCCGGCATACAGAAACCGGGAAGACTCGTATCCGAGCCTTCCCGGCTATATCAACCGGGGGGTTGACCCCGGCGTTAGCGGGAGGACCGCTCTTGGGTTTGAGGTGGGGTTGGAGGTGGGGTTGGAGGTGGGGTTGGAGGTGGGGTCGGCGGGTCTCCCGGTAACTGCCTGCTCAGTCGGCCGCTGTCCCAACGACGTCCTTGAGCGGAGTGTAGGTCAGCTTGTGGGCCTCGGCGACGGCCTTGAAGGTGAGCTTCCCGTCGACCGTGTTGACCCCCTTGGCCAGCGCCCGGTTCTCGGCGACGGCCTTCTTCCAGCCCTTGTTGGCCAGCTGCAGGGCGTAGGGCAGGGTGGCGTTGCAGAGGGCGAAGGTCGAGGTGCGGGCGACGGCTCCGGGCATGTTGGCCACGGCGTAGTGGACCACCCCGTGCTTCAGGTAGGTCGGCTCGCTGTGGGTCGTCACCCGGTCGATGGACTGAATGCAGCCGCCCTGGTCGATGGCCACGTCGACGACGACCGAGCCGGGGCGCATGGTCGCCACCATGGCTTCGGTGACGAGCTTGGGAGCGGCGGCGCCGGGGATGAGGACGGCCCCGACCACGAGGTCGGCTTCCTTGACCGCCTGGGCGACGTTGAAGCCATTGGAGGCCAGAGTCTGGACCCGGGCCCCGAAGATGTCATCGAGGTAGCGCAGCCGGTCGAGGTTGAGGTCGATCATGGTCACGTCGGCGCCCAGGCCGATGGCGATCTTGGCGGCGTTGGTGCCGACGGTGCCGCCGCCGACGATGACCACCTTGCCGCGGGCGACGCCGGGGACGCCCCCGAGAAGGATGCCCTTGCCGCCCTGAGTCCGTTCGAGGAACCTCGCTCCGACCTGAACGGCCATCCGGCCGGCGATCTCGCTCATCGGGCTGAGGAGCGGCAGGCCGCCGTTGTCAAGCTGGACGGTCTCATAGGCGACGGCGGTAACCTTGTGCTCCATCAGGGCCTTGGTCTGCGAGAGGTCCGGGGCCAGGTGCAAGTACGTGAAGAGAAGCAGGCCTTCCTTGAGAAGGCCGTACTCCATGGCCAGTGGCTCCTTGACCTTCATGATCATGTCCGCGCCCGACCAGACGCTCTCCGCGGAGGGCATGATCGTCGCCCCGACCTGGCGGTACTCGTCGTCGCTGATCCCGCTGCCGAGGCCGACCGATTGTTCGGCGATGACCTTGTGCCCGGCCTGGATCAGGGCGGCCGCGCCCGACGGCACGAGCGAGACGCGGTTCTCGTTGTTCTTTATCTCTTTCGGCACGCCGATGATCATTGTTCCCTGGTCTCTCCCTCGGTTTAAGCCTTGTGAAGGTCTTGACCCAGACGAAAGATGCAAGGGGCGTGCCAGGGTGTGGGCGCGGTCTTCGATGGCCGGTCGCGGTCGGCCACGCGCTCCTTCGAAAGACCGTGCCCATGCTCGGCGGAGCATAGGGCCGCAAGGCTCCGTGGGTCGCCGCGGCAACGGCTTCGGGCTGGTGATCAAGAACCGTCGGACCTGAGCCAGTCGAGGGTCGCGACAGAACAGAAAGGGGGACTGGATACTTTTATATCCAGTCCCCCGGCCAGAATCCCACGAATCCCCTTCTAGCAGCACGATAAATGGCCCTTGCGACGGAAACTTTCCTTTCCGCCGGAACGGAATGTTTCCACCATCCGACCGGCGCCGCAGCTGCGCCCCCGGCCGGCGCCTACCTTCCCCGCTCGCCCCGGTCGGCCTCGGCCGCTCCGTCTCCGGCCGCTCCGTCTCCGGCCGCCCCGCCCCCGGCCGCCTTGTCCAGTCCGTACTTTTTCATCTTGTTCAGGACCGCCCGGTGGGATAGGCCCAGGGCCCGCCCGACCTTGCGGGAACTGCCGTGGCGGGCGATGGCCTCCCGCAGCCTGGCCTTCTCCAACTCCTCAACGGCCTTCTTGAGGGTCTTCTCACCAGCCGGCGCCGACCGGCCGGGAGTGCCGCTGGTGACCCACCCTCCAAACCCGCCGCTCAGCTCAGCGCCGATCACGATGTGCTCAGGCCGGATCTCTGCCCCGCCGCCCGCCCGGGCGAAGTTGACCGCCCGCTCGACGACATTGCCGAGCTCGCGCACGTTCCCCGGCCAGGAGGGGGTCAAGAGCTTACGGAGGGCCGCGTCGGTAAGGGTCAGGGCCGCGCCCCGCGGCGTCCGGTTGAGGAAATGGCGGACGAGCACCGGCACGTCCTCGGGTCGTTCCCGAAGAGCCGGGATCTGCAGCGGCAGGACGTTCAGCCGGTAGTACAGATCCTCGCGGAACTGGCCGCTCCTGACCATCTCCTCGAGCGGCCGGTTGGTCGCCGTGATCACCCTGACGTCCACCGGGATCTCGTCGTTGCCCCCGATCCGCCTGACCCGGCCTTCCTGCAGGACGCGCAGGAGCTTGGCCTGCAGGTGCGGCGACATCTCGCCGATCTCGTCGAGGAAGACGACGCCTTCCGAGGCATATTCGAGCAGCCCCTGACGACCTCCCCGCCTGGCCCCGGTGAAGCTGCCCTCTTCGTAGCCGAACAGCTCGCTTTCGAGGAGTTGGTCGGGAATGGCGGCGCAGTTGATCGGGACGAAGGGTCCGTTCTCGCGGGAGCTGGCCGCGTAGATGGCCCGGGCGAAGAGCTCCTTGCCCGTCCCGCTCTCGCCGCGGATGAGGACGGTTGAGTCGCTGTCGGCGATCAGCAGGCCGATCTCCTTGGCCCGCTTGACCGCCTCGCTCTCGCCGATGATGTCGTCGAAGGTGATCGTCGACGGCTTGGTGATGGCGTGGGCCAGCTGGCGGACCTCGGACAGATCCTTCATCGCGGCGACCGCGCCGACCGTGCGGTGGCGGCCGTCACGGATCGGCCGGGTGGTGACGATGAAGCGCCGCCTCCCCTTGGGCGTTTCGACGAAGACCTCGCGGTTGTCGTGAGCCCGCCCGGTCTTGAGGGTCGAGATGACGGTCGACTCCGACGAGACGACGCCGGCGATGGGCCGGCCGATGGTCTCCTCCTTGGGCCTGGCCAGGATCCGCTCCGCGGCCGGGTTGACCAGGGTGACGACGCCGCCCTCGTCGACGGAGAGGATCCCCTCGCTGACCGACTCGAGGACCGCCAAGAGCCGCTGTTCCTTCTCCTCGTGGGGCATCAGGGCGACGGGGGCAACCCGGGTCACTTGCGGGATGGCCTCGAGTTCGGCCACGACGGTCGCGAGGGCCGGCTCGGGCAGGTCCTCGAGCTCGAGGAACATCACCCCGCGAGTGACCTCCATACTCCGGATGTTGATCCGGCGCGGGGTCAGGACCCTGGCCATGTCGTAGACCAGGCCGACGCGGTCCTGATTCTCCACCCTTATCTTGACCGATTCGCCGTTCATGGCCACGCCCCCAAGATCGCGGGTTGACAAACGTCTTGTGCTCCAGATTTCTATTTCGTCATCGGCCGCTCGTTTCTTGCCGCCAAATGCCGCCATATAAGCCAAAACCCGGGCCGATAGCCCGGGTTTCTTTTGTGCCGAAGGTGGGATTTGAACCCACACAGGCATACGCCTACGGCGCCCTGAACACCGCGTGTCTGCCAGTTCCACCACTTCGGCAAATCGTTGGCGAACAACATTATACTACGTCGAACGGCAAAATGCAAAGCCCTGAACAAGCCCTGAACAAGCGGCATTATGTATGTCTTCAATGGTCCGGAACCATCTGCGGGACGATGAATTTCAGGTGATAGTCGGGGCAAGATCATCTCTCGGAGTAAGGGCCGCAATAATGCAGCCCCGATTTGCATTTGGAGCCACAGACTCCTACTAACCCGCTTATGGCATCAGCTCCCGCTCTTTTCAGTGTGATAGCCCTTCGCAACTAGAGAAGAACGCTACATCAGTGCTGGGCGAACAGGATTTCGTGGTTGGGGTTAGACCCCGTTTCCCCCAGGCTTCAACGGTGCCCTCGGGGAGCCTGTCAAGGCAGCAGTCTGTCCCTTATGAAATACCTGCCCTCCTTGACTCTCAGCAGTCCATCAAAAGCGGTGTAGACGTTCATATTCTCGGCGCGGCATCCGAACAAGTCGTCGTTCAACATTATGGAGGTAATGCCCGCGGATTGGGCAGCCACATAATGCGCCGCATCGGTCAGGTCTAAGCC
>DASXUT010000159.1 GCA_036504675.1 Bacillota bacterium
ACATCGCCCGGCGCCTGCTGATGGTCATCCCGGTGATGCTCGGGGTGTCCATCGTCGTCTTCATCGTGCTGACCATGACCGGCGACCCCACTCTCGTCATCCTTGGCCAGCACGCCACGCCCGAGCAGCAGGCCGCCCTGCGGCAGTCGCTCGGGCTGAACGACCCCATCTACGTCCAGTACGGCCGTTTCCTTTGGCAAGCCGTCCACGGTGATCTGGGGCGCTCTTGGCTGACCGAGACCCCGGTCGTCGAAGAGGTCCTGGCCCGCTTCCCCCACACCGTCGAGCTGACCCTCCTGGCCATGGTCATCTCCACCATCGTCGGGGTCGTGGTCGGAATCATCTCCGCCGTCCGGCAGTACTCCTGGTTCGACCACCTGTCCATGATCGGGGCCCTGATCGGCGTCTCGACCCCCATCTTCTGGCTCGGCCTCATCTTCATCTCCATCTTCTCGATGAAGCTCGGCTGGCTCCCGGTGGCCGGCCGGATCGACCTGACCCTCGGGTTCGAACCGAAGTCAGGCTTCTATGTCTTCGAGGCGATCCGGTCGGGCCAATGGGCGATCCTCAAGGACCTCCTCAAGCACATCATCCTCCCGGCCGTGGCCCTGGCGGCCTACTCGATGGGTCTGGTCGCCCGGATGACCCGCTCGAGCCTGCTGGAGACGATCCGGCAGGATTACGTGCGAACGGCCCGGGCCAAGGGTCTGGCCGAACGGGTCGTGGTCCTGAAGCACGCCCTCAAGAATGCCCTCATCCCGGTGATCACCGTGGTCGGCCTGCAGTTCGGGTACCTTCTCAGCGGGGCCGTCCTGACCGAGACCATCTTCTCCTGGCCCGGCGTCGGCAGCCTGGCCGTCAACGCGGTCCAGAACGCCGATATGCCGCTGGTCGAGGGCTGTGTCCTCCTGGTCTCGCTGGTCTTCGTCCTGGTCAACCTGGTGGTCGACGTGACCTATGCCTTCGCCGACCCGCGGATCCGGTACAGTTGAGGGGAGCGGGTACCGATGACGAGACTTGGACGACTGCGGCAGAAGGTGGCCGAGAACTGGCGGCCCTTCTGGCGGCGGATCCGTAAGCATAAGCTGGCCGTAGCCGGCGGCGCCTTCTTCCTCTTCCTCATCTTCCTGGCTGTCTTCGCCCCCCTGGTCGCCCCGCACAGCCCCTACTCCGCCGACTTCGAGCACGCCTTCGAGGGGCCGACCCTGGCCCACCCGCTGGGGACCGACGAGATCGGTCGCGACGTCCTCTCCCGGATCATCTTCGGCACCCGGCTGTCCCTGGCTGTCGGGGTCATCTCGGTGGCCCTGGCCCTGGTCATCGGGGTCTTCTTGGGGGCCGTCGCCGGCTTCTTCGGGGGCTGGGTCGACAACGTGATCATGCGAGCGATGGACGTCCTCCTTGCCTTCCCGGCCATCCTGTTGGCCATCGCCATCATGGTCCTGCTCGGCCCGGGCCTGGAGAAAGCGATGGTCGCCATCGGCATCGTCAGCATCCCGGGGTACGCCCGGATCGTCCGCGGCTCGGTCATGTCGATCAAGGAGAACGAGTACATCGAGGCCTCCCGGGCCATCGGCCTGGCCAACTGGGGGATCATCTGGAAACACGTCCTGCCGAACATCCTCGCCCCGATCATCGTCCGATCGACCCTCGGGGTCTCCGAGGCCATCCTCGATGCCGCCGCCCTCGGCTTTCTGGGGCTGGGGGCGCAGGCCCCCAAGGCCGAGTGGGGGGCGATGCTCAGCCGCGGCAAGAACTACCTCTACACCTCACCCCACCTGGTCTACTTCCCGGGCGTGATGATCACCATCACCGTCCTGTCGCTCAACCTCTTCGGCGACGGCCTGCGCGACGCCCTCGACCCGCGGCTGAAGGTCTGAACTGAAGGAGGGACGACCGTGGGAAGCGGAGTCTACGAGGCCCTGGCCCAGGCCCTTGACCGGCTCCCGAACGGGTTTCCGAGGACCGGCAGCGGGGTCGAGATCGAGATCCTGAAGGAGATCTTCACGCCCGAGGAGGCGGACCTCGCCGCCCGCCTCTCGGAGCTGGCCGAAACGCCCCAGGAAGTGGCGGCAAGGCTGACCCTCGACCCCGAGGAGGTCGGGGGTAGGCTCAGGTCGATGGCCGAGCGCGGCCTGATCTGGGCCGGGCGGTTCGGCGGCCGGCGCGGGTTCCGCCTGGCCCCCTTCATCGTCGGCTTCTACGAGGCTCAGCGGGAGACGATGAGCCACCGCCTGGCCCACCTGGTCGAGGAATACGCCGACTCGCCGGAAGGGATGCGGACCCTGATGACGGTGACTCCGGCCCTCCACCGGGTGATGCCGGCCCACGGGGCGGTCAAGTCAGAGTGGGTCCTCCCCTACGATGACGTCAAGGGTCTGCTCCTGGAGGCGAAGAGCTTTCGCCTGATCGACTGCATCTGCCGGCACCAGCAGGACCTGCTCGGCCGGCGGAAGTGCGCTTTCCCGGTCAGGGCCTGCATGGTCTTTTACTTTACAGAGCGCCCGCCTGGCCCGGACAGTGTCTCCCGCGAGGAGGCCCTGGCAACGCTGGACATGACCGAGAAGGTCGGTCTGGTCCACACGGTCAGTAACGTCGTCAAAGGTCTGTATTACATCTGCAACTGCTGTGGGTGTTGCTGCGCCATCCTCCGCGGGGTGACCCAGCACGGGATCAAGCAATCCGTGGCCTGCGCGAACTACTTCGCCACCGTCGACCCCGGGCTCTGCTCCGGATGTGCCGATTGCCAGGGGCGCTGCCAGGTCGGGGCGATCGCCGTGGCCGGCGACTCGGCCGTGGTCGACCGCTCAAAATGCATCGGCTGCGGGCTCTGCGTCACCGGCTGCCCGACCGGAGCCGCCGAGCTGAAGCTGAAACCGGAAGACGAGATCATCACTCCTCCGGAAGACTTTGCGGCCTGGGAGATTCTGCGCCGGGCCAATCGCGGGCGCCAGAAGACCGGCCAGGTTTGAGGATGACGCGAGAAAGAAGACCGGCGGCCCTTGGGCCGGCGGTCTTTTCTTTCCCTTCGCGGCGCTAACAAAACCCCAGGTTACCTGGGCATACTAGCAACGGTGGCCGCTTTACGTCGGACGCGCCATCAAAGGGGTGAGTTGAATGGCTCAGGGACAGAGTGACAAGCAGGTCATGTCGGACCGTTTGAAGATGGAGTTGGCTAGAGAGCTGGGTGTGGCCGCCATCGTCGAGCGCGAAGGCTGGGGTGCCGTCCCGGCCAAGGACTGCGGTCGTCTGGTCAAGCTGGCCGTGGAACGGGCGGAACGGCTGCTGCAAGGGTCTGGCCGTTGACCATCCGCGGGCGCGGACGGGTGCCGGACACGGTCACCGGCCGCCGGCGGGCCCAGTGCCCGCCGGCGGTGGCTAATACCGGTCACGAAACACCCAACCCCCGGTCGTGACCGGGGGTTGTCGTCGCCGACGATGGAGCGTCTTACCCTGTCAACCAAGGTCTCGATGAGTCTCTTCATGGCGCCCTGAGGGGGCTTTCTCCGCATAGACATGACCCTCCATCGGGAGGTTAGTTCTGGAGGCGAGGTTCTTGTGAAAATGCTCGCAGAGATAGGCATGCACATCCTCAAGTCGGTCATCCTCTATGCGATCGTGCTGGCCGTCTTCCGCCTGATGGGGAAACGGTCGATGGGCCACATGGCCCCCTTCGACTGGGCCGTCCTGATCATGATCGGCGAGGCCGCCGCCCTGCCCATGGATCAGGAGGGATTCAAGATCGAACAGGGCGTCGTCCCGATACTGACCCTGACCGCCCTGCAATTGATCGTGGCCGAAGTCAACATGCACTGGCGGGGGTTCGAGCGGATCACCCAGGGCGTCGCCAAGCCCCTCATCAAGCAGGGCCGGCTGGTCAAGGACAACCTGTCCTTCGAGCGGATCACCGAGGCCGACCTGCAGATCGCGCTGAGGGAGAAAGGGATCACCAACCTCAACGAGGTCGAGGAGGCCAACCTCGAGCCGACCGGGAAGGTCAGCGTGATCAAGGTCAAGGACAAACGGGCCCTGACCCAGTCCGACATGGCTCAGGTGACCGCCGCCCGCCTCGACGCCATCCTCGAGGAGAACCTGCGGCGGCTGCAGGGCCGGGCCGAGCAGACGCTGGCTGAGATCAGCCGGCGCAAGAGCGGCGGCGGGTAGTCAAAGCGGCGCCCCCCTCGGGGGCGCCGCTTGGCATGACGCATTGCTCTTGGTTGGCCGGACGGAGCAGGTGGCTACTGCCGGAGTTCCTCAGGGACTCCGAAGATGGTGTAGTGGATGAACCGCCTCAGGCTTCCCTGAGCCGCTTCGTAGACCTCACGGGTCGACGTACCCAACCTCATCGCCATCAGGGCCAGCAGGGCCCAAGAGAGGGTGACCAGCTCCGGCGACTTCGACAAGTAGATGTTGAGGAACGGCAGGGCGACAAAGGCTAGCCCGAGCCCGAAGGAGACGTTGCGGGTGAGGGCATAGCAGGCGATGACCACGGCCAGGACGATGGTCAACTCCGGCGGCTGAGTGGCGGCGACCACGCCGAGGCTGGTGGCCGCGCCCTTCCCGCCCTTGAACCCTAGGAAGAACGGCCAGTTGTGGCCAACCACGGCCATGATCCCGGCCAGCATGATGGCGGCCTCTGACCAATTGCTCCAGCGGGCGAAGGCCACGGCCAAAACACCCTTGCCGGCGTCGACCAGGAAGGTGACGGCTCCCCAGAACGGTCCCAGGACTCTGAAGGCGTTCAGCGAGCCCATGTTCCTGGCGCCGACCCTGCGGATGTCGATCCCCTTAAGCCAGCGGCCGAGGAAGTACGCGGTCGGCATGGATCCGAAGAGGTAGCCGGAAAATGCGGCGCCAACCACACTTCTCCCCCCCTTGGGGCTCACGGCCCATCATCGCAGAGGACGACGGTCGTAATCGGCCACCCCAGACTGCTCGACCAGGGCAGGCTGGCGGTCACCCGATAGCGGCCGTCCTCGTCGGTGACGGTGCCTGGATTCGCCGGATGCATCGGTGGACCCAAGACTCTTTGATTCACCATCGGCGGCGGGTTCTCCTGCACGCCCTCGGCCGTCCCGGCCCCGTCGGGTCCCAGCCGGAAGACGCGGCAGAGGCCATTCCTCCCCCAGGCGGCGATGATCTGTTCGCCCGCCTGATCACCACCGGCGGCGACGGCGCCGATGAATCCGTCGTCGGGTTCCCATGTCCAGGTCAACCGCCCGGACCGATCGATGAGGTAGAGACCGCAGTTCTCCAGGTCATAGTCTCTCACCAAAACGAATCCGGTTCTCATCGCCAGGACCTGAGCGTGGCCGCCGAAAGTGGCCGACCAGAGCTTCTTCGGATATCGGGCGGACTCGGGCGCGGCCACCCGGATCAGGTTGGGCCCGGCGGCCCGCCAGACCGCCCGGAGGGTGATGTACTGGTAACGGAACAACTCGAAGCTGTAGCCCAGGTCGGCCAGGACGAGGACGGCCAGGAGGAGCCCGACCCGCTGGTGGCGGCGAAGGATGGCCGTCTGCGGACCGACGGCCGACGGTGATTCGACCCACCGGCCGCCGCCCGGGTGAACCTGTCCGGTCTCCCCGTAGAAGAGTCGCCTGACCCGGTTCTGCCAGGCGAAGTCGTAAACCACCCAGAAGGCCACGAGTCCGATGAGCACAAAAGCCGCCAAGGCCGCTTGAAACACGTGACCCACCCCCGCCAACGGGGACCCCGCCCCCCTCTCAAGATATGCCGCCGGAGATGGCTTGAAACCAAAGGCACGAGGCCCGGCAGCGCCGGCCTCGTGCCTCCCCATGATCCCACGCTTGCTAGCCGATGCTCCTGATGACCTTGCGAATGGCGTCAGATGAGCGCTGTAGACCAGTCTTCTCGTCTGGCTCGAGGCCGACATCGAGGATCCTTTCAACCCCGCCCCCGCCGATGACGCACGGGACGCTCATGAAGATGTCCCGCTGGCCGAATTCCCCGTCCAGGTAGGTCGATACGGAGAAGATCCGGTGCTGGTCGAGGATGACCGACTCGACCATCCTGGCGATCGAGGCGCCAGGGGCGTAGTAGGCGCTCCCCGACTTGAGCCGGCTGACGATCTCCTCGCCGCCCTTCCGCGTCCGTTCAGCTAGGCGGAGCAGGGTTTCGCGACCGAGGAGCCGCTCCGCCGGAACGCCTCCGACCGAGCACGAGTCGAGGAGGGGTACCATGTCGTCACCGTGGCCTCCGATGACCAGGGCGCTGACATCCTGGACGGCCACCTTCAACTCCATGGCGATGAAGGTCTGGAAGCGGCATGAATCAAGCAATCCCCCGAGGCCCATGATCCGGCTCTTCGGCAGTCCGGTGTGCTTGTATGTCAGGTAGCTCATGGTGTCGACGGGGTTGGTGACGATCAGGAGGAAGGCCTCAGGAGAAAGGGGAAGGGCGGCGTCGAGGACGTGCAGGAGGACTCTCGCGTTGTTCTGAGCCAACTGCTCCCGGGTCATCCCGGGCTTGCGGGCGCTCCCGGCGGTGATCACGATCATGTCGGAATTGGCGGTGTCGCCGTAATCATTGGTCCCGCTGATGGCGACGTCGAACCCGACGACGGGAGCCGCTTCCTGCATGTCCAGGGCCTTGCCCTGGGGGATTCCCTCGACCACGTCAAGGAGGACCGTATCGGCGACGTTCTTGGCCGCGCACAGCTGAGCGACGGTCGCACCGACGTTCCCGGCTCCGATGATGGTGACCTTCTTCCGGTTCATGACCCAATTCCCCTCCAGTGTCGTGGGTCGGCCGTCGCGAGACGGCCGCCCGCCAACAATAGCCGATGCTCCGATGGCGGGAACCTCTTCAGTGTTAGTCCTACGGACGGAATCAGGTCTAAGTTTGCCACGCCGACTCAAAAAACCTTCCTGCCAGCCACCAATGGAGTCGGGGGGCGACGGATCTCTGGGAATACACGAAGGAGGACCACCGGCCAGGATGACCGGCGGCCCCCTCCCCTGTTTCCCGCTGGCGCCTGAGACACCGCTGGGTCAGGCCGGCGCTAGGCCATTCCGATGAGCCACCAAACCAGGAAGAAGTTGACCAGGGTGACGGCGGCCTCGACGCCGCAGCCGACGATGAATGGTTTGATGCCGGCCTTCATGTCGGCGAACCGCATCGACAACCCGACCCCGGCAAAGGTCATCGAGAACAGCCACTTGGACAGACCGGTCAGGGCCTTGACCTGAGCTGGGGCGAAGAAGCCGAAGGTGGCCAGGGCGGACACGGCCAGGAAGCCGAGGACGAACTTGGGGAAGCGGTCCCACAGGAACTTGCCCTTGTTTTTGACCTGGGCGGTCATGCCGCGCTGCGCGTACCAGACGGCCATGGCCAGGATGACCAGGCCCATCAGGGTGTTCCGGGCAAGCTTGACGACGGTGGCCACCTTGCCGGCCGCTTCGGAGAAGGCCATCCCGGTGGCGACGGTCTCGGCCGTGTTGTCGACGCTGACGCCGGCCCAGAAACCGAAGAACTTATCGCTCAGCCCGAGGGTCTGGCCGAGGAGCGGCAGCAAGAAGACCATGACGGCGCCAAAGAGGAGGATGGTGGCGACGGCATAGCCCTGGTCGTCCTCATCGGCGTCGATGGCCCCGGAGGCGCCGATGATCGCCGACACGCCGCAGATGCCCACGCCGACCCCGATCAGGCTGCCCAGCTTCTCCTTGAGCTTGAACGCCTTGGCCAGGTAGTGGGCGACGACGATGGAGACGAGGATCTCGACGACGACCAGGATGACCCCCGGGCCGCCGATTTTGGCCACATTCTGCAGGGCCAGCCCGACGCCCATGAAGACGATGCCCGTCTTCAGCCAGAGCTCGTAGGTCTTGACCCCGGGGACGAAGATCTTGGGCAGGCCGGTCGTGTTGGAGATGAGCATCCCCAGGGCGATGGCGAAGAGAACGTATTCAGTATGCGGGACGTACCTGGCGATGACCTTCCCGGCATAACCGAGGGCGAGGAGCAGCGCCAAACCGGGCACATAGGCGAGCCCGCGGGTGACGATGCCGGACCCCCTGGCGGGGACCGCCGCATTCGGCGAGCTTGGAGTCACTGACACTTAGTTCCCCTCCATAGACTTGATGGTTTTGAGGTGGTCCGCGTCACCACGGGATCTTAGTAATGGCCCCGGCCTTCACCAGGCAGATGACGATCCCGGCGAGGATGACCGCCACCCAGTCGATGTGGATGTAGACGCCGAAGATCTTCATCCTCTCCCCTCCTTCCTGGGAAGACATGTCTTGAAGGTGTCCCCGCGCAGCCCCACCCGCAGGGACTCGAGGGCAATGACCTCATTGGTCTGGATGTTGCCCAGGTTGACGTCTGGGCCAAAGCGCAGGAGCAAGGCCTCTTGCTGGTTCTTCAGAGGGGCTTCCCAGAGGATGTCCCGGGGGTCGGGCAGGCCGGCCACGATCAGCTCCAGCTCGTCCTGCTTGACCGAGCCGTCGGCGGCGTAGATACCGATACCCTTGCCTGACTCGCGGGCCTCGATGATTACCTTGAACGAGCCGTCGGCCAGGTCTTGCCGGGCCATCCGGTGAGTCTCTTCCGGGACCAGCTTGTGGTGGGCATCCTTCTTCCCCACCTCACTGACGACGCGGAAGCCGGCCGCGACGGCCTTACGGATGCACTCCGACCGCAACGACCCGTCCAGCTCGATGGTCCCGTCGGAGACCTCCAGCCAATTGAAGCCGGCGTCGGCAGCCCACCTCAGGAAGCGGTCGACGATCCCCTGGAAGATGGCGACCTCCAGGAGGGTGCCGCCGGGACAGGCGTTGACGCCGCGGTCGCGGATCAGGGCCAGCTTCTTCTGGAGGACCTTCGGTGGATATAGGGCCGAACTTCCGAAGCTGATCTTCATCAGGTCGATGTACTCGCCCGCCAGGTCCAGGAGGTCCCCCGTCTCCCCGAGGCCAAGCCCCTTGTCGATGACCATGGTCAGGCCGTTGGCCCTTGGTTTGGGACTCCGTCCCTTGATCGGGTAGGCGGAAAACTCCGTCCACGCTTTCAACTCCTCGCTCGGGCTTTCCGCTCGAGCCATGGGTCATCCGCTCCTTTTGCCGGCTTGAATTGCGGGCTTTCGCCCCCTCCACACTATTCCGAGGGCCGGGCCGGTGTCACTTGGGACGTTCGCCCTAGAAGGGACGACGTCCCGGCCGGGGAGATGACAAAGAACCCGCCCCCGGCAAGGGGGGCGGGTTCTTTGGATGGCGTCCGGGGACCGGTCAGCCGACTTCTGTCGGCCGGCCCTGGGCCAGGTACTCGACGATCCGGGCGCCCAGGGTCTGGAGGGCGGCCTCGTTGACCCGGTAGTACCGGAGACGTTCGGTGTCATGAACGGTCACCAGCCCGGCCCGGACCATCAGGTCCAGGTGGTGAAGGATGGTCGGGTGGGTCAGCCCCAGGGCCTCGGCCAGTTCCTGCGTGTAGCGCTCGCGCTCGGCCAGGAGCCGCATCATCTTCAGCCGGGTCTCGTCGCCGAGGGCCTTGTAGACGGCAACCAGCGAGGCGGCCTCCCTAGCCCCGGCCCGCGGCCGACCGCGCTTGCGATCGGTCTTCGGGGGACGGCCTGGCCGCCCGCGACCAACCCTACTGGGCGACGCCGGCGGAATCGACGGAGCGGGCGGAATCGACGGAGCGGAAGCGATCGCGGCGGCCCCTTCCTCCGGCGGGAGTCGGGACCCCTGGGGCAACCGCAACTCGGGGCTGGAGGCGTGGCCCTCGTCCGTCGCCGGCGAAACCGGCGGGACTTCTTCCGCCCGGGTCTCAAGAGGATAGATGATGATCCGGTCTCCACCATAGTTGACCCCGAGGGTGAAGGGCCGAATGTAGAAGGACGGGGCCAGGACGACTCGCTGTAGCCGGTTGTCCTCGAGGATGGTCTCCCCGGTCAACTGCTCGATCAACTCAGCCGGCCCGGCGGTGGTCGCCGCCCGCCGCTTCCGCACCACGTCGGCCGAGAAGAGCGCGGCCAGCTTGTCCTCTTCCCCGCGGTACAGACGCTCGTAGAGATCGGTCAGGAGCTGCAGCACGCGGCGTTTGCTCTCGGCCGGGAAACGCAGGAAGACCTTGGCCTTCTCGCGTTCCTCGACCCTCAGGAACCACCGTAGGACGTACTGGAGCTTGGGGTCGTCATCCCGAACCCCCTCGTATCGCTCCAGGATGTCGTCGAGGAGCGGGTGAAAGCTTTCCGGCATCCGGGCGGCCAGGATGACCTTGGTCACCTCGGTCGGGGGCGTGCTCTCGAGATATTGGAGGAAGTCCCCGACCCGACCGTCCCGACCGGACCGGGGCACCAGGGCCAATAGGTCGATGGCCGTCGGGTTCTGCAAGAAGTAGTATCTGAGCTCGCGCAGGGCTTCCGGCCCGACGACCCGTCTGGTGGCCATCAGCCAGCCCTCAGGAAAGTCGAAGCTGTAGCCTTCACCGCTCCGCAGCACGGCGTAGACGGAGGCGAAGAAGTCGAAGGTCGGGGATGGACTGAACTCCAATTCCGGAAGCGACCTAAATGGCTGGCGCCCAGAGAAAACGCTCATGGAACAGGACCTCCGGTGGTTAACTACTGTAGACCTTTGTCTACGTAGTTATGAGCAATACGACGCCCCCAGGGAAAATCCTCCTTTGTGAGCGAAGATTGCCAAGAAGATTGCCCAAAAAGCGCGGGGGCCCGGCTCACCCGCCGGCCCCCCGCGTTCCGATGTCCGCCCCCAGCGACCGGAGCTTCTCGTCAATTCGTTCATAGCCGCGGTCGGTTCCAATCAGCAGGTAGCTGAAGCACCGTCGGCCGTGTACGCGGCGGCGGCAGCCCCGGCGGCGCCGCCTACAACGATGGCGTTCACGACAACGGCCGTTGGGCCGGGCAACCGTCCGCCTCCGGCCGGCCGCTCGAGCCGGGCGTGGTCGCCGACACCGGGTCGACCATCCAAGGCATCTACATCCTGCAGTGAACAGGAGAGGGCGCCTCGCGTGAGGCGCCCTCGTCTTCTGTCTTCTTGGTTTGTCTTCTCGATCCTTTCGTCGTTCGGCGGGCCCGACCGGTGGCTCACTGCCCGTGCAGGGCGACGATATGGACGTCGGACGACCTGGCCAGGTCGATTTTTCGTCCACCCTCGACCGGCAGGCCGTCGGCACCGGCCACGACGCGCACGACCGGGCTGGCCGGCCGGCGCTTCTGCACCTCGATTACCCTGGCCTTCTCGCCGGTGTTCAGAACGAGGACGGTGCCGATCGGATAGATCGCGACGTTGGAGATGAAAGCAGGGACGATATTCGGGTCAAAATGCGTTCGAATCCCGTCCCGAATGATCAGGATGGCTTGATGCGGCAGTTTTCGCGGCCGATACGGCCGGTCGGTGGTGATGGCGTCGTAGACGTCGGCCAGGGCGACGACCCGGGCGAACTCGTGGATCTCGGAACCCTTGATCCCCCGGGGATAACCCGTGCCATCGAGTTTCTCATGATGCTGGAAGGCGATGTGGGCCGAGACGATATTGAAGTCCCCCCGCTCGCGGAGTAGCTCGAAGCCGATGGCTGAGTGCCGCTTCATCTCTTCCCATTCCAAGGGCGACAGCGGGCCGGGCTTATAAAGGATCGAGTCGGGGATCTTGATCTTCCCGAGGTCGTGGAAGAGGGCGCCCATGCCGATCTTCTTCAGGTCGAACTGGTTGTAGCCGAGGCTGATGGCGGTCATCAAGGAGAGGACGGCGACCCCGACGCAGTGTCCAAAGGTGTAGTCGTTAATCGCCCGAATGTCGACCAGGTTCAGCATCAGGCTGGGGTCGGCCATCAGCTCGTCCATGAGGTCGTCCATGACCTTGCTGATATCCTGGACGCTGGCCTTGGCCCCGGCCCCGATGCGGGTCATGGCGTCGCGGGTCGTCTTCAAGGCCTCGACCCTCGTCCGTTCGCTGACCACGTCCTCCATGTTGACATCGTCCTGAAATCCATCATCGATGTAGACCGAGTAGACGCCGAGCTCCGACAGGCGGTTCAGGTAGACCTCCTTGACTTCCTTGCCGGCCGCCAGGAGCAGGGTCCCGTCTGAAGTGTAGATACTCCTCGCCGCCTTGAGGCCCAGGATCGATTCATTTACGGCCATCAATTTCATTCCGCAAGCTCCCCCAAGAGTGACTATGGAAGTCGGCGTGGCCATTGATTACGGTCGGTAGGGTCGGGGCAAGCTAGCTTCACCCACGACGGCCGAGCCAAGACGAGCGTCCGTCCGGCCAACGGTTCCTCGTCGCGCGACCGGCCGGGGTACCCCGGCCTGAGCTAAGGTCGACGGTGGCGCTGAATCCGGGCCCGGCCCCTCTGACCGCGATGAACTCTCACAGGGGCTCCCTCGCCCGCGGGGCTCGGCCGGCCCGAACGGTCGTCCCGGTCCCGTCAGGTGTCGCCGGCGGCCGAGCGCAGACCTCACACGGCGTCGCGGCTGTCCGATCCGGCCGAAAGGTCGTCCCGGGCGGTGATGATAACCGTGTGACGTCGAGCAACGACGGTCCTCTGGTCCTCCGGGTCGGATTCGCGGCCGCCAGGTCGCGCTTTCGGCCCCCGGGCCGGAGTCCTGTCAGCGCGGAAGGTCGTCGTGGGCGGCCACGAAAAACGTAAAAGCCCGGCATCCAGTCAATCGGACGCCGGGCCGTTTTTTGTGAGTCCCTTGGGCGCCGGGAGGCCCGAGTCTGTCCCCCTTTTCCCTCCCTCCTGAGCCCTGAGCCCCGCTAAGACCCGGTTTGAATGGCTTCGGCCGGGCTCGGCCCGGCCGCCTGAGCCGCCCGTCGGGACCCGCCGAAGCTCAGGAGGCGCAGGCCGTTCAAGGTCACCACGAGGGAGGCCCCGACGTCACTCATCACGGCCAGCCAGAGGGTCAGCCAGCCGGGGAAGATCAAGGCCAGGGCGGCGACCTTGACGAGGAGCGAGAAGATGATGTTCTCCCGGACCGTGGCCACAGTCCGGCGGCCGAGGCGGACGGCGTAGGCCACTCTGGTCAGGTCGTCGGCCATCAGGGCGATGTCCGCCGTCTCCAACGCCGCGTCGCTACCGACCACGCCCATCGCCACGCCGACGCTGGCCGCGGCCAGGGCCGGGGCGTCGTTGATCCCGTCACCGACCATGGCCACCTGCCCGTAGTCGGCCATGAGCCGACGGACGGCCGCCACCTTGTCCTCCGGCAGCAGGCCCGCCCGCACCTCATCGAGGCCGAGGCGGCGACCGATGAGCGCGGCGGCCCCCTCGGCATCGCCGGTGAGCATGACCACCGGGCGGACCCCGGCCCGCTTGAGATCGGCCACGGCGGCCGCGGCCTCCGGGCGCGGGGTGTCGGTGAAGGTGATCAGGCCGAGCAGGAAGCCCTTGGTCCCGACGACGACCGCCGTCCGGCCCTTCCCCCGGGCGGCTTCGAGAGCCTCCCGAAAACCCGAGAGGTCGAGGCCCAGTTGGTCGCGGGCGAACTCCGGCCGGCCGACGTAGACGTTGACCCCGTCGACCTTGGCCTTGGCCCCTCGACCCGGGAGGGCGACGAAGTTCTCGCCGGCCGGCGGGGCGATCCCCTGTCTCCCGGCCGCTTCCACGATCGCCCTGGCCAGGGCGTGCTCGGAACGGGCCTCGACGCCGGCCGCGGCCCTGAGGACTTCCTCCTCGCCGCGCCCGGAAGCCGGGACGACCCCGGCCACCTGGGGCCGGCCGAGGGTCAGGGTGCCCGTCTTGTCCAGAGCGATGCTCCGGATCTTCCCTATCGCCTCGAGATGGACGCCGCCCTTGATCATGATCCCGGACCTGGCCGCGTTGCCGATGGCCGAAACGATCGACACCGGGGTCGAGACGACCAGGGCGCACGGGCACGAGACGACCAGGAGCGCCAGCGAGCGGTAGAACCAGGGGGTGAAGGGCTGCCGCAAGACCAGGGACGGCAGGACGGCGACGGCCACGGCTAGGCCGATGACGATGGGCGTGTAGTAGCGGGCGAAAGTGTCGACGAACTGCTGGGTCGGAGCCCGCTGCCCCTGGGCTTCCTCGACCAGGTGGACGATACGGGCCAGGGTGCTGTCGGCGGCCTTGGCCGTCACCTGGACTTCGAGGTAGCCGTCTTCGTTGATGGTCCCGGCGTAGACGGCGGCCCCTTTCTCCTTGACCACGGACAGCGATTCGCCGGTGATCATGGCCTGATTGACCGGTGAGGCGCCGGCGACGACCACCCCGTCGGCGGCCAGGCGGTCGCCGGGTCTGACGATGAGGGTCTCCCCTTCCCCGACCTCCTCTACCGGCACGGTGACCTCACGGCCTTCGCGCCGGACGACGGCCGCCTGGGGGGCCGATTGCATCAGGTTGCGGATGGAACGGCGGGTCCGGTCCAGGCTGTAGGCCTCCAGGAGGTTTCCGAAGGAGAACAGGAAGACTACGGTGGCGGCCTCCTCCCAGCGATCGATGGCCGCCGCCCCGAGGGCGGCGATGGTCACCAGGACGTTCATGTCGAGGACCAGGTGGCGGAGGGAGAAGAGACCGGCCCGGGCCACCGTGTAGCCGCCCGTCGCCAGGGCCACGGCGAAGATGGCGGCCTGCCCCGATCGTCCCAGACCGGTTCGTCCGGCGATGATTCCGGCCAGGAGGGCCACTCCCGATAGGGCGGTCAGGACAAACTTGGGGTCGGCCGCCGAGAAGGGTGACCAGGCGACCGGGGTCGGGCCCGGGGCGGCCAGCTCGGCCCCATAGCCGGCGGCGCGGACGGCGGCGATGACCTCCTCGACCGGTCCGCTGTGCTCGATGACGAGCTTGGAGGCGGCGAAATTGAGGTCGGCCCGCTTGACCCCCGGCCTTGACCGGAGGCTCTTCTCGAGCTTGGCCGCGCAGTCGGGGCAGTCGAGGCCGGTCAGGCGGAGGACCGAGCCGCGGGCGGCCCGGGGCCCGGCCGGCTGGGCCACGCCGTAACCGAGCTGGCCCACCGCCCGCCCGATCTCGCCCCGCTTGAGAACGGCCGGATCATACTCGATGGACAGGGCGCTGGTGGCAAAGTTGACCGCCGCCAAGGTCACCCCGGGCAGGCGGGTCAAAGTCTTCTCGACCTTGGCCGCGCAATCCGCGCAGTGGAGGCCCTGGATGACCAAGCGCTCCTGGCGCAGGCCCCGGCCCCGGGTGGGTCGGCCCCCGCCGGGCGGGTCAGCGTGAGGGTTATCGTGGATGCGGTGTTGGGTGTGGTCGTGGCCGCAGCCGCAGGTCGCCTCGGCCTGTTCTGAACGGTCGTCTTGGTGGTGCATGGTGTCCTCCGATGTTTATCGCCTCGTGTGCTCGAGGTGGTCGAGGCTTTGATGGAGCAGGCCGACCACGTGAAGGTCATCGAGGGTGTAGAAAATCCGCTTCCCTTGGCGGTGGTGCCTCACCAGGTGCATCTGGCGGAGCAGTCTCAGGTGGTGGGAGACGGCCGAAACCGATGAGCCGAGCAGGGCGGCCAGGTCGTGGACGCAGAGTTCCTCCCGGGAGAGGGCGTAGACGATCCTCACCCGAGTATCGTCGGCCAGGGCCTTGAAGATATCGGCCAGCCCTTCTACGGACTGGAGTTCGGGCCGGAGCATCTCGACCTTCTTCCCGTCGAAGCACTCGTCGAAGCACTCTTCAAGGCGGTCATCATCATCGCTGGCCATCACTCGGCCTCCCCCCAGGACCCGACGGGCCCACTCTCTCCGAACAAACGCTTGAACATTTGTTCAAGCGTTTGTTCGACCTCATTATATCATTGGCGAGTCCTCCTGAGAACCCCTAAAGCTGGGGAAACCAGCCGTCTCAGGGTCAATGAGGCTTCGAAGTCAAGGACGGCGAAAGGGGAACGAATAGTGTGGACCATTCCGATACCCTCGATTCGGCCGACAGCTTCGACGGAGCCTACTAAGTGGGTTGATCATCAGCCGCGACTAACCGGCATGGCGGCGTCCTGAGGGCGACTGAGAGCATGCGCGGGAAGCCTTGCCATCGGCGGCCCGGCCTAAACCGGGTCGAATTCCGGTGCCGCACGGCAGAGGAAATACGTGGGAGCCCCTCCGGGCCTGAACCGGCGGGGCTCCCACGGCATCTTTGGGCTTCACCACCGCTGGCCCTGGCCCGGCGGGCCCGGTCCGACCGCGCCCTGCGCCTGACGGTCTGGACCGGAGCCTCCCCCGGTGGAGAGATCGACCAGGAGATGGCCGCCGCTGGGGCCCTCGCCCGGCGGTTGCCCTATCAGTCGCTGCCGGAGCTGCGCTCGAACATCAACGCCGGCCGCGTCGCCTATGACGACCCCCACCTCGGGGTCTTCCCGGAGCTGGTCCGGGCGGGACACCTCGGACCGCTGGACGTGGCGATCATCGAGGCCTGCGCGATCACTGACGACGGCGGGCTGGTCCTGACCTCATCGGTGGGCAACAGTCCCCTTTACGCGAAGGTGGCCCGGCGGGTCATTGTCGAATTGAACCGGTGGCACCCCCCGGAGATGCTCGGGATGCACGACGTCTGGAGCTACCAAGGGCCGCCCGGCCGGCAACCCCTGCCCTTGACCGACCCGCTCCAGCGCATCGGAAGCCCGGTGGTCCGCCTTGACCCCGAGCGCCTGGCGGCGGTGGTCCTGACCGACCGACCGGACCATCCCTACACCTTCAAGCCACCGGATGAGGTGTCCGTGCGGATCGGCGGGCATCTGACGGCCTTCCTCGAGGGCGAGGTGAAAGCCGGTCGCCTGCCGGCCGGCCTCCTCCCGCTGCAGGTGGGCATCGGCAGCGTCGGTGACGCCGTCCTCGGCTCCCTGGCCGACTGGGGCCGCACCGGTCTGACCTTCTTTTCCGAGGTCATCCAGGACGCGATGCTCGACCTGATCGAGGCCGGGGTGATCCGCGGGACCTCGGGGACCTCCCTGGCCCTGTCGGCGGCCGGGCAGCAGCGGCTCCACCGCGACCTGCCGCGATTCCGCCGCTACCTGGTCCTCCGCCCCCAGGAGGTGTCCAACGGCGGCGAGGCCATCCGGCGCCTGGGCGTGATCGCCATCAATACGGCCGTCGGGGTCGACCTCAACGGGCAGGTCAACTCGACCCACCTGGCCGGGACCTCGATGATCAACAGCATCGGCGGCTCCGGGGACTACTCCCGCAACGCCCATCTGCCCATCTTCGTCACCCCTTCGGTGGCCCGCGACGGCCGGGTGTCCTGCGTCGTCCCGATGGTCTCCCACGTCGACCACACCGAGCACGACGTGGCGGTGATCGGCACCGAGCAAGGGGTGGCCGACCTGCGCGGGCTGTCCCCGCGGGAACGGGCCGGGCGGATCGCCGCGGTCGCCCATCCCACCTACCGCCCGCTGCTCGAGGACTACTTCCGGCGGGCGTCGGCCCACGGCGGACACACCCCCCACTTACTGGCGAGGCCTTCTCCTGGCACCTGCGGGCCGCCGAGACCGGGTCGATGCTCCCCGACCACTGACGCTCGATCGGCCCTAGCGGCCGGACCCGGACACCAACCGACGTGGAAGGAAGTGCTCCATCATGAAGCTGCCGGACTATTATCGGGTCGACGATCTGCTCTCCCAGGACGAGCGGGCCGTCCGCGACCTGGTCCGCAAGTTCGTCGAGCGCGAGGTCAAGCCGATCATCGGCGAGTACTGGCTGAAGGGCGAATTCCCCCAGGAACTCATCCCGAAGATGGCCGAGTTGGGGCTGTTCGGCCCGACCCTGCCCGAGAAGTACGGCGGGGCGGCCCTATCCTACATCGCTTACGGCCTGATGATGCAGGAACTGGAGCGGGGCGATTCCGGACTGCGCAGCTTCGCCTCGGTCCAGTCGAGCCTGGCCATGTTCGCCATCCACAAATACGGCTCCGAGGAGCAGCGGATGCACTGGCTCCCGCCGATGTGCCGGGGCGAGGCCATCGGCTGCTTCGGCCTGACCGAGCCGGACGCCGGGTCCGACCCGGACATGATGCTGACCAAGGCCCGCCGGACCGACCACGGTTGGGTCATCTCCGGCTCCAAGCGGTGGATCACCAACGGCTCGGTGTCCAAGGTGGCCGTCGTCTGGGCCAAGGATGAGAGCGGGAAGGTCCAGGGCTTCCTGGTCGAGAAGGGCCAGCCCGGCTACACCACCCGGGACATGCATACGAAGGTCTCCATGCGGGCCTCGGTCACCTCGGAGCTGTATTTCGACGAGGTCGAGGTGGAGGAGTCGGCCCGCCTGCCGGGGGTCAGGGGGCTCGGCAGCGCCCTCAGCTGCCTGACCGAGGCGCGTTTCGGGATCGCCTTCGGGGCGGTCGGGGCGGCCATGGATTGCTTCGCCGAGGCCCTCGACTACTCGCTCACCCGTAGACTCTTCGGGGCTCCTCTGGCGGCCAAGCAGCTGACCCAGGAGCACCTGGCCGACATGCTCACCCGGGTCACCAGCGGACAGCTCCTGGCCCTCCGGCTCGGGCAGATCAAGGACGCCGGCCAGATCACCTACAGTCAGGTCTCCCTGGCCAAGCGGGAGAACGTCCGGCGGTCCATCGAGGTCGCCCGGATGGCCCGCGAGCTCTTGGGGGCCAACGGGATCACCACCGAATACTGCTCCATCCGGCACTCGGTCAACCTCGAGTCGGTCGACACCTACGAGGGCGCCTACGAAGTCCACTCGCTCATCGTCGGCCGCGACCTGACCGGGATGGCCGCCTTCTGAGGCCCGGTTTGAGGGCCTGATTTCAGCTGACAGAGCCAAGGGAGCCCTTCCGGACCTGGTCCGGAGGGGCTCCCTTGGTCTTGTTCTGAGGATTGGCCTGGGGGCCCGGGGGGCCTAGGCGCTCTTGGCCGCGTCGGCCGCCGCGCGCGAGGCCGCCCCCGCGGCGTAAGCCCTCGCCAACAGGTCGACAGGGTGATGCACCGGCAGCTCGTGGCCGGCCCGCCCGGTCGCGTCGATGAGCTGCATGCGGCAGCTCGGGCAGCCGGTGACGAGGGCCTCGGCCCCCGTCGCCAAGGCGTTCCTGGCCTTCCTGTCCCCCACCTTCATCGACAGGTCGTGGCGGGTCAGGGTGTACGAACCCGCGGCGCCACAGCATTTGTCGGGTGACAATCCAGTCGGCGCCCGCCTTGGCGAAGCTCTCCGTGTTGGCCCGGGCCATCTTCCTGGCCGGCTCGAGGTCGCCGTTGGCCGAGGCCGGAACGCCGCAGCAGTTCTGCCTGGGTAGGACGACCTCGTGCCCGTTGCGTCTGAGAACCTCGATGGTCGCCCGGCCCGTCGCCGGGAAGACCTCATTCGTGACGCAGCCGTAGAAGTAGGCCACCCGGGCCTTCGGCCGCCCCCCGCCGAGCGGGGGCAGGACCGCGCCGGTCGGATAAGTCGCCGTCAGCGGACGGATGGACAACCGCGGGGCATAGTCGACCAGCTTCTTACCTTCCTTGGAGAACAGCCCGGTCACCGCGGCGGCCAGGCGGTCCAGCCTGAAAGCCTGAGCCAGGGAGGCCATCCGGACGCCCAGGCCGATCAGCCCCGGCCGCGGGACAACGACGTTGAAGACGCCGCTCTTGATGGCCGACTCGCCGCGCCGGTCGACCAGGTTCTCCCGCAGGAGGAGGGTGAACTCCGGCCCGTCGACCTTGTTCGGACAGGCCTCCCGGCACGACCGGCAAAGGAGGCAGTTCTCGGCGATGCCCCGCAGGCCTTCGGATAGCTCAAGGGTCCGATCTTGGAGGATGGCCTGGGCCAACTGGATCTTGGCCCGCGGTGTGAATTGCTCATCCAGCGTCTCTTGATAGATGGGGCAGTCCTTGAGGCACGTCCCGCAACGGATGCACTTGATCAGCTTCTGTTCCAGGTCCTGGGGGGTCAAAGGCCGCTCCACCTCCTACTATGCCTGGCCCGGGCCGGCCCCGCCACCCGCCTGCCCCTTCCCCGCCTCAGACACCATCGGGTTGCGCGGGTCGGGGAACATCTTCAGTGGGTTGAGGAGGCCCTGCGGGTCGACCGCCTGCTTGGGGTCCTTCATCAGGCGGATGGCCCGTTCGCCGTATTCCAGGGGCAGGAAGGGGGCCTTCATATAGCCCACCCCGTGCTCGCCGGAGAGGGTGCCCCCCAGGGCCACCGTGTGCTTGAAGATCAGCTCGATCCCGCGGTGGGCGCGGGCCCACTTGTCCGGGTCACGCCGATCGGTGAGGACGGCCGGATGCAGGTTGCCGTCGCCGGCGTGGCCGAAGACGACAATCGGCAGGCCGATCTCCTTCTCCACTTCCTTGAGCCTGACGACGAGTTCGGGGACCTTCGAGCGGGGGACGGTGACGTCCTCGGAGATCCGGGTCGGGGCGATCTCGCGGTAGCCGTCCACCTCGATGACCAGGAGCGCGCCGGCCCCGGTCGGCAGCCCGAAATGGCCATACTCCTCGGCCGCCCTGATCGAGGTGTCGTCCATGATCTCGCAGGTCGTCGGGAGGATGCCGTGGTCGAAGATGTCGGCCACGGTCTGGCCGCCCTGGGCCCATTCCTTGAAGATGGCCAGGAGGACGACCTTCGCCTCGGGTTTGGGGATGAGCTTGAGGGTGGCCTGGGTGATCACCCCGAGCATCCCCGTGCGGGCCGGAGGCGTTCTCGGCGATGTTCCCGCCGATCGTGCAGAAGTCCGCGCTCTGCGGGTCGGGCGGGTAGTAGAGCCCCTCGGCCTCGACCGCCCGCTGCAGGTCCCCGGTGACCGCGCCCGGCTCCACCACCACCAGACAGTCGCCTTTCGAGAACTCCAAGGTGCGGTTCATCCCCTGAAGGGCCAGGGTGACACCGCCGGTCAGGGGGATGGCCCCGCCCGAGAAGCCGGCGCCGGCCCCCCGGCGGGGTGACCGGGATCCCCTGCCGGCCGCAGAGCTTCAGGACCCGGGAGACTTCCTCGGTCGTCTTCACCCTGACCACCGCATCCGGCGAAGCCTGGAAGAAGGCGGCGTCGAGGCCGTAGACGAATCGGGCTTCCGGCGTGGTCAGGACCCGGTCGCGGCCGACGATCCTGGCCAGGTCCTTGATGATCGCCTCGTTCATCGGATCGAACCTCCTCGAGACCGCCTCGAATCTGGGCGGAGGCGCGGGGGCCGGGCCCCTTTATTTCAAGAGGAGATCCAGGTCCAACAAGCGTCTGATGAGGACCCCAAGGTCATTGTCCTTGTGACGTTTCAGTCGCCCATCCGGCTCGTGGCTCAGTTCCTCGCTGTCAATGTCGAGTAGGGTGAGCTCATGCTCCCGGGCCCAGTCGGCGATGCGGTCACGGGCGGCACCCGACGCGTCTTCCCCGGCGCCGTGGTACTCGACGACCAGGTTTCGTCGGGGGAAGAAGCCGTCCACAGGCAACATGCGCCTGACCCCGAACATCCCCGGTTCGCCGCGCAGAGTCCCGAAAGTCTGCTGCCAAGAGCATTCTTCGCCGAGCAACTCCACGATGAGTTTGAGGACATAGACCTCGTCTGATACGGCTTTCTGCGGCCTCAAGATGGGCACCTCCTGGGTTACGTCGGTTAGCGAGAGACCGCCCCCACCGCCCTGACCCCGCCGGCCATCGCCACCAGCAGGTCGAGGATCTCCCGCAGGTAGGCCGGGTCGGTCACCAGTCCTGGCTCGCAAAACATCAGCCCCTGGGGACTCACGGTCACCCCGGTGACTCCCACCCGGTCGAGGGCAACCAGGCGCCGGCGAACGTCCTCAACCAGGACGGCCCTCATCTCGGCCTCGTCCCGGCAATGGACGGCGAACCTCCGGTCGAACTCGGGGTCGCCGGTCGGGGTCATCCGCAGCCACCGCAGGTGGCGCTTGGCCGGCGGAAGGTCGTCTCGCCGAAGGCCCGCATCAGGCCGCGCATCGCCGGCGGGAAGATCAGGCCGGCCACGACCAGCAGGGCGATCTGGTAGACGAACTGGTAGGTCCATGAGGTGGGGACGGTCGAGACCGCGGCGATCGAGAGGACCCGCATGTTCCAGAGGGGGTGGGTGACGGCCACGGCCAGCAGGGAGCCGGTCGACCGGATGATCGTCCCCATGATGAAGCCGAAGGTCCCCGAGAAGACCACGTACCAGAGGAGAGCCGTCGAGTTGAACGGGAAAAGGTCGTAGTTGACGTGAAAGAGCCCGAAGAGCAGGCTCTGCGCGGCGATGGCCGCCCCCCACAGCCACGGACCGCGACCGTCGGCCGCCCGGTCCAGCTTGTTCTGGACATAGCCGCGGAAGAAAAGCTCCTCGGCGAAGTTGCCGTACAGGAAAGCGATGATCGGCCAGAAGGGGGTCGGATTCCAGAGGACCGGCCGCAGGCCGGTCACGCGACCGCCGAGGAAGGCGTTGCCAGGACCGCGGCCACCACCTCGGCCACTCGGAAGAGGAGCAGGGCCAGCAGACCGAGGTTGACCTGGAGCCAGAGGCGGCGCCGACTCAGCCCGAGGGTCCCGAGGCCGGTCCCCTCATAGTGGAGGACCCATAGGACTACCAGCAGGACCATCGCGGCCTTGCCGAAGATGGCGTGGTCCTCGCGGTAGACGGCCAGCCGGACGGCCATGACCGCCAGGAACAGGCCGACGGTGATGAGCAGCGAACGGGCCAGGTTGCCGTGGCGCGGTGGCGGCAGGGTTGCGCCTGGTGAGCCTTGGCCGTGGTCTTGGCCTTGGCCTTGGGGCCTCGGCCCGTTCCGCGAGGCCCGCCAGGCCGACAGCCCGGCCAGGGCGATGATGAGGAGCTCGAAGAGACTCCTGTCTTCCAGTGACACGGGGAGGATCCCGACCCAGTACTCAGCGGCCACGGCCAAGGCATACAGGCCAAATACCCGCCGGAGGACCTGGGTGCGGGCCGGAAGCGAAGTCGCCGCCCCGGCGCCCGGTCCCTGCCCTTCCCGCATCGCCGGCAGGATCAGCCCGGCGCTCATGACCACCCCGGCGAGGACCCACCCCCAGGCGACGAATTGGGCCCGCCGTGTGGCGGTGACGACCCTGGGGCCGAGCCACCCGGGCTCCCCGCCGTCGACCCAACGGAGGAAGGACGGGCCCATCTCGTCCAGGTCCAAGCCAGCCTTCTTGGCCAGGGACGAAGCCTCGTTGAGGTCGACGGAGGGGGTTCGCCATTGCGATGGTACGTTGGCCAGGCTGATCAGCGTCGTCGCCCCATGGTCGAGGAGGGCCTGGGCGGCCAGAGCCCCGGCCTGTCCTCGATAGAAGCGCACGTCGGGAGTGATGGTGAAGAAGTCGGCCCAGCCGAGCAGCTTCAGCTCGCCCAGGCGCCGGAGCTCCGCGGCCAGGCTGCGCAGGTCCTCGCGGAAAGCGGCCTCATCCGGCGGACGGCCGTAGCCCGGCAGGCCGATATCGGCCCGCGGGTCGATCAGGACGGCCAGGCTCTGGTGGGAGAAGGTCCAGCCGCCGGGGTCGCCAAGTCCTCCGGAGGAACGACGCACCCTGAGGGTCGACCATGAGCCGCCGCCGGACCACAGTCCAGCCGCCCTCCCGGGGGGCTCGGGGGTGGCGGCCAGCCGCAGTGTCTCGGCGGTCGGCTTGGCCCCCCCTCCGGCAAACAACCGGTCGAGGTTCGCGACCATCGCCGACCCCTCGTCGAGGATGGCCCGGGCCGTTGCCTCGTCAATCCCTCGGTAGTCGACAGTCAGTCGCAGACCGAAGACCGTCCCGCGGGCGGGCTCCGGCGCGGCGGCCAAGCCGACGGCCGGAGGCAGGAGCAACAGGGCGGCCACGGCCACGATCAGTCCGAAGGCAGC
This sequence comes from Bacillota bacterium, assembly GCA_036504675.1. NCBI lineage: Bacteria > Bacillati > Bacillota > Bacillota bacterium. The sequence goes on from DASXUT010000159.1 coordinate 23,706, forward strand.
CACGCGTCCGCGCATCGGTGACACCCCCGATTGAAGAAGCGCCCCTCCGGCGAGGCCGGCGGGGCCGCATCACCTCAAGCCAAGCAGTTCGGAGACCGTGACCAACTGGAACCCTCGTTCCCTAAGACCCTCGATGACCGCCGGCAATGCTTCCGCCGTGTGGACCCCCCGCCCGTTGATGTGGAAGATGATAATCGAGCCCGGGCGGGCCTGGGCCAGGACCTCGCGGATCATGGCTTTGGCCGAGACATTGGGGTCGGGGTCGCCGGAGACGACCTCCCACTGGATCGGGGTCAACCCGAGGGAGGCGACCAGCTCCACGTCCTTCTGGTGGTGGTCCCCGAAGGGGAAGCGGAAGACGTGACCGCGCTTCCCGGTCAGGCGGTACTGGATGTCCTGAGTCTTGCGGACTTCCTCGATGACCCGCTCGTCGCTGATCTTCGTGAAGTGCGGGTGGATGTAGGAGTGGTTGCCGAGTTCGATCAGGGGGTTCGCGGCCATCAGCTTGGTCGACTCGGGGTGCTCCTCCATCCACTTCCCGCCCATGAAGACGGTGGCCGGCGTCCGCGTCTCCTCGAGGATATCGTAGGTCTTAAGGTCGAAAGTCCGCGGGTACTCGTCCTGGCAGGCGTCAAAGGTGATGGCCACGGCCCGGCGCTCGCGCGGGCCGTGGAAAACGAGTCTGGCCGGGACCGGCGGAAGCGGCGGGGCGGGCGAACCAGGGGCCGGGAGTGAGGGCCGGGCCGCGGGAAACCCGGAGGGCGACCCGGACGCCGGCCCTTGTCCGGACCCGATGGCCGACCGCGAGGCATCGCGAAAGGCCACCAGTCTCCCGGCCGCCCACAGTGAGGCGAACAATACCGCGGCGATGGCCAGGACCACGGCGGTGAACGCCCGCCAGCGCCAAGAGAAGAGGCCCGCGCGCCGCGATCGTCGGGGAAGGCCCGGCCGGCCCACGGGGCTGCCGTGGCCGCCCTGGCCGCCGTCCAAAGGTGGCCTGGCTGCGGCTGCCCCGATGGTCTTTTCCCCGTATCCGTGCATGCCCTCTCGATCGCTCAACGAATCTCCGTCCCCAAGGTCAAGGCCTCCATCAGTGTCTCCGGCAGGCCGGCCTGACGCATGGCCGCCACCGTCTCCTCGACGGGATAGGCGATCCGGCGCGTCTCGGCCCGGACCTCCCGCCCGTTCACCGTCAATTCCAAGTAAGCGGCCTCAGGCCGCCTGTCCTTCGGCCAGCCCACGCTGCCGGCGTTGGCGAAGAGGACCTCGCCGAGCGGGCCACCAGCCTCGCCGACCCGGCGCCAAAAGGGCACGTGGGTGTGCCCGGCGACGATCACGTCGGCCCGGCTGACCTCGGCCAGCTCGGTGAAGAGACTCTCGTCATCGTCGACCCGCAGGTACTCGAAGGGCGACCGGCAGGTCCCGTGGACCACGAGGAGCTCGGTCTGCCCCACCCGGAGCCGGAGCCTCCTCGGCAGGCCGGCCAGAAAGGCGCGGTTCTCTTCGGAGATGGTCCGGTCGGTCCACCCGTACAGGCCGACCTCGACCTCTCGCCGCCGACCGACCGGCACCGCATAGCCTTCGCCAGGCTGCCGGACGGCCACCGCCCAATCGCGATTGCCCATTACGGTGACGATCTTGCAGGCCCGCACCAGGGCCACACATTCATTGGGAAACGGTCCGTAGACGACCAGGTCCCCGGCGCAGACGACGAAGTCGGGCCCTTGCCGGTGGACATCATCAAGGACGGCCCGGAGGGCCTGAAGGTTCCCGTGGATATCGGAAAGGACGGCGACTTTCGTCATCTCTTTCCCCCCGCTCAACAATCCGTCGGGCAGGGCTTCGTTTCCTCCCTATCGGTCAAAAAAACCTCCAGCCGCAATTGTGGGCTGAAGGAAACGACCGGAGGCCCATCGAAACCATCCGCCAATCGCGCCAATTGTCAGAAAGGTGTGATAGTGCATGGCCCGTTGGGAGGTCCCGGCCGATCGCCCGTGGTTCCGTCACTATCCGGCCGGAGTCCGTCACAGCCTCGATTTTCCCGAGGTTCCCGTGACCGAGTTCCTCTGGGACGCCGCGTCCGAGTTTCCGGACAACGTCGCCACCATCTTCTACGGGAACAAGCTGACCTACGCCGAACTCGCCCGCTACGCCAAGCGTTTCGCCGCGGCCCTGCGGGGCCTCGGGGTCAAGAAGGGTGACCGGGTGGCCCTGATGGCTCCCAACTGCCCGCAGTACGTCATCTCCTACTACGCCATCCTCCATGCCGGCGGGATCATCGCCCAGGTCAACCCGATGTACGTCGAGTCCGAGCTCGAGCACCTGCTGAAGGACTCCGGGGCGAAGGTCCTGGTTGTCTTCGAAGGCCTCCTGCCGCGGGCCTTGAACGTTCGCCCGAAGGTGAACCTGGAGCACATCGTGGTCGTCTCCTTCGGGCCGCCGCAGGTGGCCGTAGGCGAAGGCCTCCACCGCTTCAATGACCTGGTCGCGGCCTACCCACCAGACCCGGAGATGGGCCAAGACATCGCCTCCTCCGACATCGCCGTCCTTCAGTACACCGGGGGCACCACCGGCGTCTCCAGGGGGGCCATGCTGACCCACATGAACCTGGTCGCCGACTGCATAGTCGTCCGCGAGTGGTTCACCGAGGCCACCCAGGGCAAGGAGAGGTACCTCACCGTCCTGCCCCTGTTCCATTCCTACGGGATGACCTGCTGTATGAACATGGCCGTGATGATGGCCTCGACCCAGGCCCTGCTGCCCAAGTTCGAGCCGGACGACGTGATGAAGACCATCCGCGAGTTCCAGCCGACCATCTTCCCCGGCGTGCCGACAATGTACGTCGCCGTCAACCACTACCCGAACGCGCAGGACTACAACGTCAGGTCGATCAGGTCCTGCGTCAGCGGGGCGGCCGCCCTCCCCCTGGAGGTCCAGGCCAGGTTCGAGGAGTTGACCGGCGGGGCCCTGGTCGAGGGATACGGCCTGTCGGAAACGTCCCCCGTGACCCACGTCAACCCGATGACCGGCCTGAGGAAGGCCGGGTCCATCGGCGTGCCGCTGGCCAGCACCGACGCGAAGATCGTCGACCTCGAGACCGGCGAGCGCGACCTCGGCGTCGGGGAGATCGGCGAGCTTTGCATCCGCGGGCCTCAGGTGATGACGGGCTACTGGAACATGCCCGAGGAGACGGCCAACGTCCTGAGGAACGGCTGGCTGCACACCGGGGATATCGCCAAGATGGACGAGGACGGTTTCTTCTACATCGTCGACCGGAAGAAGGACATGATCATCGCCGGCGGGTTCAACATCTACCCGCGCGACGTCGAAGAGGTCCTCTATCAGCATCCGAAGGTTAAGGAGGCTACCGTCGCCGGCATCCCCGACGAGTACCTCGGCGAGACGGTCAAGGCCTACATCGTCCTCAAGGACGGCGAGTCGGCCACCTTCGAGGAGATCGTCGACTTCTGCAAGGAGCGGATGGCCCGCTACAAGGTCCCGCGACAGGTCGAGTTCCGGGCCGCCCTGCCGAAGACGACGGTGGGCAAGATCCTCAGGCGCCTCTTGATCGAGGAGGAGAAGCAGAGGAAGGGCGCGGGAGCGGTGTAGGGGCGAGGCGAGAGTACCGAACGGTCCCGCCTTCCCTAATGGAGGCGGGCTCACTTGTATCATGACCAATCCCCACGAAGGGGCCCAAATGGAAAGGAGCCCGCTGAGCAGGCCCCTCGCGATACTGGCCATGGGCTCTCGTGAATGAGGCGGGTGCGAGCCGCTTCTTTCAAGGCCGTGTGATAATCGTCGTGGTTGAGAACCAATGCGCTCGGAATCTACTCGGGCCCAAAGCCCGGCGAGACCACATGTCCCCAACCATCAGTCGGCGCGGATTCCGTAACCAAAGAGCGAACTCTGACGAGCAATTCTCGACTGTGGTTCCAGCCGATTTCCCTCCTGTGCTGGAGCTGGCCGACCACAATGCCGGGGTGAACACCCAGCTGTTCCCCTAGAGCTCTCATCCTTTGTTTGGAATAGAACGGACGCACTTCGGCAATGAAACACTCCATCTCGTCCTTCGGAACGAGGTAGTTGGCGGCAAAGCGATCGGCTTTGTCCTCTATTTGAGGGCGCTTCTCCCCAGTTTCCCCCAAGAGGTCATCCCACACGTCCCCGTCATGGTTGACAATGTGAGCCAACTCGTGCATCAAGGTGTGCCAAAACCAATCAATCCGGTCATAGCGAAGGGACAGCACAATCGCCGGGGACTCCTTATCCAGCCAGAAACACGCACCGTCGACCTTGGTTTGAGGCAACGGTTCAACCACTATAAACCTGATTCCACCCTCAGCAAGGACATGAGGGACGTTGACCAAATCCTCCGGATGGTGTCGCAAGCTCTTAAGTTTCTCCAAGGCGTTGGCTAGTGAGGTCTCGGAAAACGGTTCTCGAACCATGACCTCCGCCGCCAGGTGCTTCGCCCTGAACAACCAGGCCTGAAGAGCAGGTGATAGTTCCTTGACGTACGGTGTTGATTTTCGCGCAGCATGCCTCAATGGGCGGGGCTTTTCATCAAGTCGGTCAATCTCCAGAAAGCCCAAGACCTGTTGCTCGAGGACCTCGACACTGTCTGACCCTTCGATCCACCCGCGCTTGACCATGTGCGATACGGGAGCAATCTCATACAAGCGAGCCCGACGAGAAACGTCGTCAACACGACTCTGCCTGCTGAGTTGCCACAGATCGAACGACGTTTGCAGGTTCATCCAGACTTCAGCCGTGGTTCCGAAGGCAGCGGCGAGTTCAGTAGCGGTCTCAGGAGTGATGCCGCGCTTTCCGTTGATTATATCGCTAACAGTCTGAGCGGCACGCCCAAGAATCTCCGCCAGGTCAGTCTGCGTCCACCCCCGTTCCTCGAGTTCCATCTTGATGTACTCCCCCGGAAGGGGGACTTCTGCGGCAACCAGCTTCTCTTTCATCCAAATCCCCTCCCGACTCAGTGGTAGTCCTCGATTCTGACGACAGTGACGGTTCTTCTGGGTGCCTGGCCGACCAGTCTCAGAATCAATCGGTATTGGTCATTCAGTCTCATGGAGCGTTCGTCGCCACCTAGCCTCTCATAGTGCAAGGATTTCATGTTGTGGAAATCCCGTTCGTCCACGGCCTGTTGAATGTAGTGCACCAGCCGGCGAAAGGACTTGATGACGCCGTGGGGGAATCTCGCTCGTGCCTGGGCATCTATGAACAGCTGCACCAGTTTCTCATCGGCGAAGCGTACCTTCATGGTCTAATGGTATATGGCAAGTATGTCCTTGTCAATTATCTTAATCCGCGGATTCGTGAATTTCATGCTTTTGGTCCGAACGGTCCATGCCCAGTTGGTTCAAACACGAACCCCCGCCCGGAGCGGCGGGGGTGGCTGTTTACGAGTGCAATCTCGGTAGCCCTATAGGCAGAGCCGCTCGGCCGCGCGGGGGGTGACGTTGGCCGCCCCACGGCACGGAATGGACGCAGGTCTCGTAGTTAACCTGCGCATAGCGGTTAACCTTGACGAAGGCCACCCGGGCACAGTCAAACGGATGAGGCGGGAGTGGCGGTAGCGCTGCCTGTTCGGTGGTCCATCGGCAACCGACGGTTCCCTCCGTGCCGGAGACCGTATGCTCCTTCTCGCTCTCACACCACTGGCGGAGGCGGGCGTTCAGCTCATCGCGGGAGCGAACTTCCGGTACCGGGACGAGGGCGTTCAGCCGCACGTACTTAACCAGGCTTTCCACCTGGCCCTTCTCATTCCCGCGCTCCGGGTCACAGAAGTGGCTATCGAACAGGTAGTGGGCCCGCAGGCTCTGAAAAGCCGCCTGCTACTGCCGGTTGTGCCCCTCCAGGATCCGCTTTCCGGCCACTTTCAGGTTGTCGTAGGTCAGCCGGCGGGGGACCACCGAAGAACCTGAACGCCTCCCGGTGCCCTTCGAAAAAGGCCTCCTGGCGCTGGTGCGGGAAGGCCATCACAAAGGGCAATCGGCTATAGGCGAGCTTCATGCAGAACAGCTGGACCTCTTGTCGCACTCCGGCAATAACCACCTGGGCCTCGCCGAAGTCCACCTGCGCTTCCGTCCCCGGCTCATAGGCCAGAGGCACAAACGCCTCTGGTTGCTTATGGCGTAGCTCCGCCACGCATCGCCGGACGGAGGGCTCACTACCTTGATAACCATACTCATCCCTGAGCCGAGCAAAGATCCGGTGGGCCGTGTGCCTCTGCTTCCTGGGCTTTCCCTCGTCGCTGCGGAGCATCTCGGCGATTACTGGCTGCACCCTGCCCAGCACGGGGCGCGGTCGGGACCTGGTCAGCCGGTAACGTGGCGGTGCCGCGCTGCTCAGCGCCATGCGGACCGCGTGGCGCGAAACCCCCTCTTTCTTAGCGGCCTTCCGACGGCTCAGCCCTTCCACCCAACACCAGTCTTCTGATACGCTCAATCTGGTCCATCTTGATCATCCTTTCTCTCCCCCGGTCGACTGGTTGTTCTGCAACTCCAGTTTACCAGGGATGGAAGATCAAGGTGGCCAACTTTTCGATGATCACAAGGGCCCGTTTTCCGAATTTAGATTAGCACGGACAACTGTGAGACGTGACGGCATCCCTGAGCCAATGCAAGACGTTGGACGGGTCTTCGGGGGTTGGCCGATTTGGCCCCTGGCAGAGTTTAAGGGCAAGTATCGCATAGGTGCAGCTAGTAGTCCGGTAGCCGACACCAGTGAGCCTACTGCCCCACACCGACAATCGTGAAGGACGTTTGGAGAAGGTTGTCGAAAGAGAGTGCGAAGAGACCCGTAGATGAAGCGCCGCTACCCTTGCTAGAAGGGGCGGCGCTTTTTCACTGACGGGGCTTTTGAGGGATAACCCTTACGGAGGTGGAACTGGGACAATGAGAGACTTCCTCCTGGCCAACTAATAGGTGAAGTCAAGAAGAAGCACCCATGAACTGGTGCTTCTCTTGAGGGTCTGCCCCTCAAGTGGGCTGAGTCGGGTCTGCTTCCAGGAGGATGTGAACAGGAGGACGGCCGGGAACCGTTAAGGTGACACCAGTGCAGATTTGATCTTGGCCTTGAGGGACTCCGCCGGCAGAGTCTCGGCACGAACTTCATTCGTGGCCGCTCCTGAGGCATCTATGAGATACTTGCCTTGATCGGCATGAAGGTTTCCACCGGTCCAACTCTTAAAAGCCCCTGTTGGCTTGTAGAGAGGGACAAGCACCTGCTCTCCCTCCTTGAACTCGGCTTCGCCGGCGTAGATAATGGTATGGCCACCTGCTTTGCCGCCCAACTGGGCGAATGTCACAATCTCTCCGGGTTTGACATTCCCTTTGAAGACCTCCGTCACCTCGAGGAGGACGGGGGTGTAGATTCCCATATCCGCCTCGGCTTGGCCCAGAGTCGGTGGCGAGCTGATGACTGCAGGGCCCAACTTCTTGACCGTTCCGATTACCACTGTATCAGCAGATTGAAAAGCGCGGTCAAAGGGGCCAGGATCCTTGAGGGAACCGACTATAGTGGTCTTGCCGGTCTCACCCGGACCCTTCCCCGCTGCTGGCAAGCCCATGACGCCAAAGTACAACGCCCCGAGAGTCGCCAGCAGCACCGTGGAAAGGGCGATTTTCCACGTTCTTGACACCGAGATCCACCTCTGTAGTTCAGACCCCACGGCCTGGGCCCATAGATGTAGCGGATGCCGTTTATGTCGTCCTGATCAAGGCTACGCCTGACTTCTTCGCGACGATCAAGGCGGAGCTGATTGAGGGGTGGACCTGGCCGACGCGGGCCGAGGCGACGCAGGCAATCTTCGAATGGATCGAGGTCTTCTACAACCGTCGCCGGCTACACTCCGGCCTCGGTTACTTGTCCCCCACGGAATACGAAGAACGGGTTCGAGCAGAGAAGGTAGCGTAGGGAGAACCAAGCACAAACCTGTCTACGAAACCGGGTCAAGACCACACCCAGAGAGTCGCCCATTGGTCGGTCCCCCCCCGGAAGCTGAACCTTCATTCCGAAAGGGAGCCATTCCGCTTCGAAATGGTCTCCGTTCTCGTCGCTGACCTGCTTTAGCGTGGTATCTGGGACATTCTGGGCCAATACCCGGCTGAAGGTCATCCCGGAATCCGGAGGTTCATCAGTCCTAACGTCAGATCGACCTGGTCTGCTGTCTCCACGGGCTCAGGGGTGGCGGGGTCCGCAATCTCCGAAGCCGCGCCCACGGAGAATGTCGACAGGAGCACGATCCGGATGATCAGAATCCCAACCAATCGACTTCTTCTCATGCTTTCCTACCTCCCCTTTGAGTTGCCGTTGGGCAGGGTATTGCGGCCCTTCCTAGGGTGTTTAGCCAAGGATGGCCCGAGGGCATGCCATATTATCCTTTGTCTTCCATGATTTGACTAATAAATATATGTCACCTGCCGCGAGGGCCCCTGTCACTGCTCAAAAGTGTTAGACAATTGTCGACACCGTTCGTGCCCAACCCTTGAAGTCCCCTATGCGGTGGGCAAGCCACTCGCCTTCCCCCCACCCCCGCCGAATTCTTTCCCACGGAAAGGACTTTCGACCTTCAGGCCGAATTACAATTTTCAAACATCAAAAGAAGAACGCTTTGCGGCGTTCTTCTTTGCCCATCAAGGAGCTGTTGGCCGCCAGACTCCGCCAGCCGGACGGCAGCTGAGGTTGGGGAGGGACTAGCATGGACTGGCCGGTCGAGCCATATGTCATCCCCGGCGAACGGGCCGCCGCCCTCATGGGCTCACTGGCCCTGGCGTGGGACGGGCAGTGGTTCCTGAAGGCCATCGAGGAGTTCGGGCTGGAGGCGGCGATGCGGCTCAACTCCAGGGTCCGGGTAGCCTTCGGTCGAATCGAGATGAGGGAAACTCTCAAGGCGCTCGACAAGAAGCGCGCCGATGACCTCGCCGACGCCCTGCGCATAGTGATGACCTATGGGCGACTGATGATGAACGACCGCCTCGAGTCCACCGGCTCGCTGGCCGGTGATGAAGCGCAGATCGAGGTGACCCGCTGCTACGTCGCGGAGAACGCCAAGCGGGCCAACCTCGGCCGCTTCGACCAGGCCTGCCTGGCCTGCCCGGAGCTGTGGCAGGCGTGGCTGGGCACCCTCCTGCCGGGCCGCCAGGTCGACATCGAGACCCTCGCCCAGATCGGGCGGGGCGACGGCCGCTGCGCGATGACCGTCCGCATCGCTCCGGCCGGCCCCTAGCTGCGCGGCGTCGGGCGGAGGGCCCGGATATGCCGGCAATAGCAGTTGTCGCACAGGGTGAGCTGGAAGAAGCCCATGTCCCGGACGGCCTTCCTGTTCACCGGGCGCTTGCAGTAGTTGCAGTACAGAAGCTGGATGACCTTGCCCTTGTTCGCCTTGTCCGTCGTGTCCATCAGTAGTGGCTTCCCTTCCCCGACCTAGTTTGGCTGACAAGGAGGGGTTTTTATGTCCCGGGTGATGGTCATTGACGTCGACCCCGGCCGCCTGGAGGCCGACCTGCGGGCGGCCGTCGAGAAGATCTTCGACCGTTTCCAGGTCCGGCTGGCCGGCAAGAAGGTCCTCGTTAAACCGAACATCCTGGCCGGGCTGCCCCCGGAGATGGGGGTGACGACCAACCCGGCGGTGGTCGGGGCCATCGTCGACGCCTGCCTGGCCCAGGGGGCCGAGGTCAGCGTGGGCGACAACCCCGGCGGGGTCGATCGCAACTCCCAGAGCACGGCCCGGGCGTGCGGCATCTATCAGGCTTCGCGGGGCCACTTCAAGAGCCTCTCTGAGCGGGTGGTCGAGGTCCCGACCAAGTCGCGTTTCGTCCCCTCCTTCCCTATCAGCAAGGCCGTTCTGGACGCCGACTACCTGATCAACGTCCCCTGCTTCAAGACCCACACCCTGACGACCATCACCGGAGCGGTCAAGAACTGCTTCGGCTGGATCGCCGGCGGCTACAAGGCCAGGCTCCACCTGGCCGCGCCCAGCCGCAACCGATTCCAAGAGCTGTTGATGGATATCTACCAGATAAGGGTGCCGGACCTCAACATCGTGGACGGCCTGCTGGCCATGGAGGGCAACGGCCCGACCCACGGCCAGGTCAGGCCGCTTGGCAAGCTGCTGGCTTCCGACGACGCGGTGGCCCTCGACGCGACGATGTGCCGGATGATCGGGGTCGACCCGGCCGGACTGAAGCTCTTCCAGATCGCCGCCGACCGCGGCCTGGGTCGCTGGGCCGAGAGTGACGTCGAGGTCGAGGGGAGCTTCGCGGTCATCCCCGACTTCAAGAAGCCGACCGATTTCTCCGTCAGCCCGACCGAACAGGTCTCCCTGCTCCAGGACATCGGGACGACGGTCCCCGCGGTCAAGGAGGAGTCCTGCGCCCTGTGCGGGGACTGCGAGACCAACTGCCCGGCCAAGGCGATCACGATGAATCCGTATCCGGTCGTCGACCCGCGGAAGTGCATCGCCTGCTTCTGTTGCGCCGAGCTGTGCGTCGAGGGGGCCATGGAGGTGCCCTCCGGCCGGCTGCCGGAGAAGTTCGACCAGATGTTCCGCTAAAATAGACCGGGAGGGAGGTCACCGGACGTGGCCGCCATCGCTGAACAGGTTGCGGTGTTTCGCGGGGTCTGGGACGGTCGTCGGGCCTACCTGGCCGACACCGACCGCTTCAAGACGGCCGGCTATCGGGGGACGGTCGGCTACTTCTGCACCTACACCCCTGAGGAGCTGATCCTGGCCGCGGGCTTCCACCCGGTGCGGATCCTGGCCGAGCCGGGCCCGGCGGGACCAGTAGACGGTTATATACAGAGTTTCGCCTGCTCCTTCGCCCGGTCTTGCCTCGACCGGGCCCTCCGCGGCGAATACGAAGACCTTGAAGGGGTGGTCTTCACGGCCACCTGCGACTCCCTGCGCAACGTGGCCGAGGCCTGGCGGCGTTACGTGCCGCAGGGCTTCTTCCATTTCATGAACTTCCCGGCCCGCCTGGACGCCCCGGGGGTGGAGGCCTTCGCCGCCACGGAGCTGGCCGGGCTGGCCGCGGCCCTGGGAGGCGACCACGGGATCGAAGCCGCCAGGCTGCCCGAGTCGGCCGCCCTGATGGCCGAGATCCGTTCGCTGCTGGCCCAACTCTGGGAATACCGGGCGACCTGGCCACGACCGCCCCTGAGCGGGACCGACAGCCTGGCCGTCTTCCTGGCCGGGCTGGTCATGGAGCGGCGTGACTACCGCGACCACCTGGCCCGGCTGGTCCGGACCATCGAGGAGCCGGGCCGGGAGGGGGTCCCCGAGACCAAGCCCGCCCCAATCCGTCTGGCCGTGAGCGGCGGTGTCATCGAGGACCCACGGACTCTCGAGCTGATCGAAATGACCGGCGCGACGCTCGTGGCCGATGACCTCTGCACGGGCACCCGCGACTTCACCTTCGGCGACCGGCCCGGCGGAACCGCCTCAGGCAGCGGCGCCGTCGCCCAGCCGACCCCGACGACCATCCCGCAACTAGCCCACCACTACCTCTCGAAGATCCCCTGCCCGACCAAGCATCCCATCGACCGACGGGCGGCCCACCTCCTCGACGTGGTCCGCCGCAGCCGGGCGGCGGGGGTCGTCTTCCTGCTTCAAAAGTTCTGTGAGACCCACGCCTTCGATCAGCCCTATCTGGCCTCGCTCCTCAGCGCCCAGGGCCTGCCCGCCCTGGTCCTCGAGATTGAACAGGGCGGCCTGGTCGAGGGGCAAGCGGCCACCCGTCTGGGGGCTTTCCTGGAGATGATCGCCGGCCGGCGCGAGGTCGCCGCCGGCTCGGGGGGTGCCGAGGGATGACTAAGCTTGATGGCGCTGACGGCGTGGCGAAGGCGGCCGGCCGACTGAAGGCCGACGCCGAACTGAAGAAGCTGATGGCCCGCTACTACCAAGGGGTCTTCTGGGCCAAGCGGGTCCGCCGGCCGATCGCCTGGATCACCAGTGGCACCCCGGTCGAGCCGCTCTACGCGATGGGCATCGTCCCCGTCTACCCCGAGAACTACGGGGCCATCCTCGGCTCGCGCAAGGTCGCCGCAGAGTTCTGCGAGATCGCCGAAGGGGCCGGCTACTCCCACGACCTCTGCTCCTATGCCCGTGGCAGCATCGGCTCGATGATGGCCGACCGCGGGCCGCTGGGCGGCCGGGGCCTCCCCGCCCCGGACCTCCTCATCAGCACCAAGAACATCTGCAACGTCGTGGTCAAGTGGTGGGAGGTGATCGCCCGCCACTATGGCAAACCGCTATTCGTCCTGGACGTCCCCTACGTCGCCGAGGAGCCGGCCACTCCCCACCAGTTGGCCTACGTCCGCGGCCAGCTGGAGGAGATGATCGCCTTCCTCGAGCGGCACACTCACCGCCGGTTGTCGATGTCCCGTCTGGTCCCGGTGCTCAAACGGTCGACCGAGACGGTCGCCCTGTGGGAGCGGGTCCAGGCCTGTCGCCGGGCCAGCCCTAGCCCGGCCAGCGCCCTCGACATGTTCACCAACATGTTCCCCATCGTCACCCTCCGGGGTACCGAGGACGCCGTCCGCTACTATCGCATGTTGGCGGAGGAACTCGACGAGCGGGTCCGGCGGCACGAGGGCCCGGTCCCCGACGAGCGCTTCCGACTGGTCTGGGACAACATCGCCATCTGGCACAACTTCCGGCTGGTTAAGTACTTCCATGAGCGCGGCGCGGTCTTCGTCGGGGAGACCTACACCAACGCCTGGGGGGCCTACGAGTTCTCGCCCGAGGACTACCGCGACCCGCTGGCGGCAATGGCCCGCCAGTACTCGTCGGTCCTCCTCAACGTGGGGCCGGCGGTCCGCCTGGCCCGGCTGGTCAAGATGTGCCGCGACTACCGGGCCGACGGCGTCGTCTTCCACTCCAACCGGAGCTGCAAGACATACTCGCTGAGCCAGTACATCCTGGCCCGGGGGATTCAGGAGCAGCTTGGCCGGCCGACCCTGTTCATCGAGGCCGACATGACCGACCCGCGGGCTTACGCCGATGCGGCGGTCAAGACGCGCGTCGACGCCTACCTGGAGATCCTCGACGGGCGCCGGGCCGACGACGCCGGCGGGGTAGCGGGGACAGGCGCGGGCCGCGCGAGCGCCGCCGGGGGCACCGTCTGATGCTCGGCCTGGGGGTCGACATCGGGTCGATGACCACCAAGGCGGCCGCCGTCGACGGCGACCGCCTGTTGGCCTCGGTCATCCTGCCCACCGGGAGCCGTCCGGCCGAAGCCGCCAGGCAGGCCTACGAAGGGGTGATCGGCCGGCTGGGAGCGGAGCCCACCGCCCCCACCGCCGGGTCCCCCCCGCCGACGGTGGCCACCGGCTACGGTCGGGTGACGGCCCCCTTCCCCGCCCTGGCCGTCACTGAGATCACCTGCCACGCCGTGGGCGCCCATTGGTACTTCCCCGGCGTCGGGCTGGTCATCGACATCGGCGGTCAGGATTCGAAGACCATCCGGGTCGGCCCGGGCGGCGCCGTCCTCGACTTCGCCATGAATGACAAGTGCGCCGCCGGCACCGGGCGCTTCCTCGAGGTCATGGCCAGGGCCCTCGACGTCGAACTGGACCAGCTGGCCGACTACGCCGCCAGGGCCCGGACGCCGACCCAGATCTCCAACCTCTGCACGGTCTTCGCCGAGTCCGAAGTGATCTCGCACCTGTCCCGGGGCGTCCCCAAGGAGGAGATCATCGCCGGGCTGCACAAGGCCATCGCCAACCGGGTCTACGGGCTGGTCGTCAGGGTCGGGGCCAAGCCCGAGCATGTTTTCACCGGCGGCGTCGCCCGCAATCAGGGCGTCGCTCGCGAGTTGCAGGCTCTGCTCGGCGGCCCGCTGGCCATCCCGCCCGATCCGCAGATCGTCGGCGCCGTCGGCGCGGCGGTCATCGCCGCCAAGCGAGCGAAGGCTTGACGGTCGTCAAGGACTCCTCGGCGTTCGACCCTCCTTCGTCGCTCTTGCCACTTCCTCAAGTATCTGATATCTTTAACTGAAAGAGGGCGACCTGACCCAGTCAACAGGGCAAAACCCCGAGGTGAACCGGATGACCTTGACGCGATGGGTTGAAAGCGCCTTCAGCCGCCGGCCTCCGGCGGCTTATCGTCATCTTTCAGGTCCCGCTGAAAAAACGGGCTTGGCGCCTTCTGCGGTTTCGGCACCTTCGGCGGCTTCCGCGCCGCCGGCGCCGGCGGCCATCGGACGAGGCCTGCCGACCGGCAGCCGCGTCATCGTCGTCGGCGGCGGCATCGCCGGGAGCGGCTTCGCCCGGCAGCTGGCCCGGTTGTCCAAGGAGGCCGGGCGTCCCGTTCACGTCACCCTGCTCAGCAGCACCGCCTGCAACTACTGCGGCGGCCTCCTGACCCGCGTTTCCCGCGGGACCCTCGAGGGCCTTCTCGACTACCCCATCCACGACGAGCTAATCCTGGGCCAGGTCGATGAGGCCGTCTATGTGACCCCGGCCGGCGAGGTCCCGGTCCCCATCGGCTTCCCCATCTTCTCCATCCTCCGCACCGACAAGTTCGGCTACCCGGGCTTCGACGACACCTTCCGGGAGGAACTGGTCTCGGCTCGCGCCCACGGCCCCGCCGGGGCCACGGGCTGCTCGGCCTGTCCGTTGGTCCCCCCCGGCGATTCGCCCTCCACCTGCCCCGCGGCCTGCCCCTCCCATGGCTGCACGGGCTGCCCGATCGCCGACCCGACCGCGGCCACGACGGTGTCCGCCGACCCGCTCAGCCAGATCGAGCTGATCGAGCCGGCGGTCATCACCAAGGTCGAGCGACCCAGCGAGACGACCGGAGAGGAAGCCCCCTCGACGGCCGGCCCCACCCGCCCCTGGCGGGTCTTTTACCACAGCTACGAGCAGAGCCTCGGGTTCATCCCCCACCACGTCGACGGCGACGTCCTCGTCCTGGCCACCGGGCTGAGGAGCCTCAACAGCAAGCTCCTCAAGGAATTCTCCCGCGAGTACGGGTACGTCCCCCCGCCGCTGATGGACGCCAGCGTCACCGAGATCGACTCGACGGCGGCCACCTATGACCGCCTGGAAGGGCGGATGCTGATCCTCGACAACGTCATTCCCGGGCTCCTGGCGGCCATCATCCCCAAGCGCCCCGGCTGGCTGACCATGACCTCGCTGGGCCGCGTCCTCACTCGCGAGGACATCGACCACATCTTCGCCCATCCGTCGGTCCGGCGTTACCTCGAGCTGCCCGAACCCACCGAACATCTCCGGTGCCACGCCATCTGCCCGGCGATGGTCTACACCGGCCCGGCGGCAGACTTCTACGGTGACGGCTGGCTCTGCATCGGCGACCTGACCGGACACGGCCGGGTGCTCAAGGACGGCTATTTCGGGGCCCTCTACGGCGCCCACCTGGCCGCCGTGACCCTGGTCGAACGCGGAGCCGGCCGCGACGTCCTGGCCCGCTACTTTGACCGACCGCTGCGGCCTTTTGTGGCCGACAACCGGGTCGGGATGTTCCTCTTCCACCTCGATCAACGGCTGATGCGGACCGGCTGGTTCCCACGGCTGCTCACGACGGCGGCCGAAAAAGAAGGCCCGCCCGAGACCTACGGTGGTCCCGTGCGGGCGGCTATCAGGGGTCTGGCCACGGGCGAGATCTCCTACCGCTGGATGCTCGCCTTCTTCGCGGCCGGACTTATCCGCTTCCTCGTTATTTGGCCCTTCCGGGCCCTGGCCCGACTGTTCGCGGGCCGCGGGGCGGCTCGAGGCATAAGCCGCGGGGCGGATCGTGGGCTGGGCCGCGGCCGGTCGCCGACCCCGCCTTCGGCCTAGAAGAGAGGGTCCCGCGGGCCTAGAAGTAAAGGTCGCGCGTGCCTTCCTCGATCTGCTTGAGGCGCTCCTCGGTCCGCTGCCTGGTCAGCGGGTTCTTGATCTCGCCGAGGTGCCGCCGGATGGTCTCCTCGCCGACCCGGCGGGTCTCGGGCGAGGCGTAGTCGAGGAGGTATTCCTTGAAGGTCAGGATGGCGTTGGGCTGGCAGACGTTCTGGATCTGGCCGCTCTTGGCCAGGGGCATGAACCGGTCGCCGGTCCGACCCTTGCGGTAGCAGGCCGTGCAGTAGCTGGGCAGATATCCGCCGGCGCAGAGGTTCTGCAAGATCTCGTCCGGACTGCGGTGGTCCTCCACCGTGAACTGAGGCGAACCTTCCTCGGCCGCCCCTCCGGCGGTCTTTTCGTGTTCTTGCCTATAGGCCCCGACGCCGGTGCACGACCCGGCGCTGATCTGGGAGATCCCGAGGCCGATCGCCTCGTCACGGAAGCCCGGCTTCTCGCGGGTCGAAAGGATCATCCCGGTGTAAGGGACGGCCAGCCGGATGATGGCGACCACCTTGCGGAAATCGTCGTCGGAGACCAGGTGGGGGTAGTCCTCGAGGGACATCCCGGTGGCCGGGCGCAGGCGCGGCATGGAGATGGTGTGCGGGCCGACGCCGAAGGTCTGGTCGAGGTGGCGGGCGTGGAGGATGACCGCCATGACCTCGAACTTGTAGTCGTAGAGCCCGAAGAGTGGCCCGATGCCGACGTCGTCGATGCCCGCCGAGAGGGCCCGGTCCATCGCCCCGAGGTGGTACTCGTAACTGGCCTTGGGCCCGGCGGGATGCATGTACTCGTAGGTCGGCCGGTGGTAGGTCTCCTGGAAGAGGATATAGGTGCCGATCTTGGCCGCCTTCAGGCGACGGTAATCTTCGGGGGTGGTCGCCGCGACGTTCACGTTGACCCGGCGAATGCTGCCGCGCTCGAACCTGACTGAGTAGATCGTCTCGAGGACTTCGAGGACGTAGTCCAGCGGGCAGTTCTTCGGGTCCTCGCCGGTCTCGAGGGCCAATCGCTTGTGGCCCATGGACTCGAGGACGCGGACCTCCTCCCTGACCTCATCCATGGTCAGGCGGCGCCGGGGGATCTTGTTCTCCCGATGGTAGCCGCAGTATCGGCAGTTGTTGACGCAGAAGTTGCTCACGTAGAGCGGGGCGAAGAGGACGATCCGCTTGCCGTAGATCTTCTCCTTGATCTCCCTGGCCGCGGCGAAGATCTCCTGGAGCAGGTCCGGGTCCTCCACCTGCAGGAGCCGGGCGACCTCGGAAGGCTCGAGGCCTTCGGCCCGGCGGGCCTTGGCGACGATCTCCCTGACGGCCCCCCGGTCGACGCGGGAAGCCTTCTCCAGTTCCTCCTCGACGTACCGGTGGTCGATGAAGTCGGCCCGGGACTGCCCGGGGGCGATGATCGACGGACCTCCCGACTTCGACAGCGGCTCGCTCAACGAGACCATCTCCTCTGTGGTTGTTAGCGGGACGGTGTGACCGCCGACTTGACCATGACCCCGGCGACGTTGCCGAGCTTGCCGGACATCGCCCCAATCTCGTCCGTGGTCCCGTCGACGATCAAAGCGATGACCGAAAGCCCCTTCTCGCGGTAGGGGATGCCCATTCGACCGACGATGACCTCGGCGTGCTCACCCAGGATCTCGTTGACTCGGCGGGCGGCTTTCTCCCGGTCGGTGATGACGACGCCGACCACCCCGATGCGCCGATCCATCCCGTGACCCTCCTTCAAGGATTTCGGAAAAATCAAAGGCCTGTCGCGAACGCGCGACAGGCCCGGGCCGGCATGGCTGACGGAACAAACGGCGCCGGTCCCTTGCCCTCAGGCGTTCGCCCTCGACTCGGGTACGGTCCTCGATTTGGCCCCTCCGGGAAGGCGACGATGCCGCCCGCCCGTCAGGACCCTATTCTGCACCCGTGAAAGCCTTCTAGCCGCGGCGATTGTGCAGGCTTTCACGATTCCAAATACATTATAATCCGGCGGCTCACGAAAGTAAACCGCCGGAGTGGCCAAATCATCGATTGCCCTTCACCAGGCGTCCTCGAAGTGGAAGTCACCGAGGTCATAGTCATCATCATCGTCTTCCAGGACGGCCGCGCCGCCAGGACTGACCTTGCCGTTGCGCTGCGTCGAGGGGACCGGCTTGGCCAGGGCCGGCCGTTGCTTCGGCCGTCCGTCGGGCCCACTCTTCCGGCGGGCGCCGGCCGAGGTCTGCTCGCCACCACCGGCGGCCGACCCCTGCTCGCCCTGGCGCAGCCTCTTGGGGATCATCTTCTTCTGGTCGATCAACCAGATGGCCAGGATCAAGGCAACCACGGTGATTCCGGCGGCCGCCAGGTAGGTCTGGAGCTTGCCGACCTTGACCCCCATGGCGAAAGCCGGCGGTCCGATGGCCACGCCGAAGAAGCGGACCGTCCCGTAGAGGGCCGTGACGATCCCCCGCTTCTCGGGGGTGGTGCAGCTGGTGACCATGGTGTTGACGGGCGGCAGGACCAACCCGCCGCCGATGCCCAGCAAGGCCAGGACGGCGATGACCGGAACGGGCTTGGTCAGGAAGGCCACCAGGGCCATGGAGATGGCGGTGAGGATCAACCCGACGACGACCGAGATCTTGAGTAGCTTGGTTATCTGCTTTTGAAGCAGGGTGCCGCTGATGTAACTGGTGACCGCCAGGGCCAGGACGGGAATAGCGATGATCAGGCCCTTGACCACTCCCTTGAGGCCATAGCGGTCCTCGAAGACGTCCGAGAAGTGGCTGAGGACGCCGAAGAGGAGCAGGAGGACGAGGCTGCCGGCCAGGAAGCAGCCGGCCAGCGAGGCCCCTTTCTTGGCGAAGACCTGGCCGAGCCCGCGGAAGTAGGCCTTGGGCGAGATCTTCTGGGCCTTCTTGTTGCTCGGTTCGCGGACGAGGAAGAGGACCAGGAGGGCGGCCGGCACGGCCGCCACGGAGTACACGAAGAAGGGCATGTACCAGGCGATCAAGCCCACGGCGGCCCCGGCGATCGGGCTGATCACCTTGCCGAGGCCGTTGGAGGCCTCCAGGGCCCCGAGGGCCTTCGTCCGCTCCTTGCTGGTGAAGATGTCGCCGGTCAGGGCCATGGCCAATTGGTAGGTCCCGCCGGCGCCGATGCCCTGAATCACCCGCCCGGCCAGAATCAGGCCGTAAGCCTCCTTCTTGAGGAACAGGGCGGCCAGGCCGGCGATGAACCCGCCGGCCGCATAGGTGAAAAGGGCCGGGACGATGATGGTCTTCCGGCCCACGCGGTCGGACAGAAAGCCGGTGAAGGGGATGACGATCCCGGCCGGCAGGGAGAATAGCGTGATGAGCAGGCCGGCGTTGAGGGTGCTGGTCTTGAGGGCCGACTTTAGGGCCGGCAGGACCGGGATGAGCATTGAGTTGCCGAGGACCATGATGAAGGGGACGGTGCAAAGGGCGATCAACTGGGTCCGTGTCGCGGCCTTCAAAGATCGTTTACCCCCATCCCTGAATGAACCCCGGCCAGCTAAAAAGGCCGGAACGGACGAAGCTAGCTTGCCCTTCGGTTTTGCGGGCGATACCGCCGGCAGATCTGGCGCGGTCATCGGCGCACTCCCCACGGGGAGATCCAGTTGCAGCACCGGGGGACGCCGCAAAAATGAGACCCTGAGGGCAAGAGGCACCTCAGGGTCTCTCATTTTCGACCGTCGGCCGGCCGACTGACACCCCATCCGTCTCAGGTTCCCGGCCAGGAGCGGCGGACCTACCGCCTGGGTCAATCGAGCGGCGAAAAGGCTCCAGCGGAATCCCGCTGATTCAGCGGAAACTCCGGACACCCGCGGCACTGGCCCACGGAGGGCAGGATTTCGTCGGGCCCCCGTGCAGCCCCGAGCTCCGGGTCGGTCGCCGGCGGAATCCCATAGGCCTCGAGACCGCAGAACGAAACCCACCCGTAAATGGACTGGTACTCGCTACGATGCCGGCACAAGGATGGCATCCCCTTTCCCGATCCGCCCTTCAGTCCTCTTGCCCGCCAAACTGACTGCAGTAAGTATTATTCGGCACGAGCAGCGTCTGTTCCTCTAATCTTTAGAAAATTCAATCCCATGGGCGTCTGGGCGGCCGAGGGGCATCCGGCGGGGGCCGCCAATACAATGAAGAATGGCAGGACCCTCGAGTCCTGCCATCACGAACGGTCATCCCAGGGGGGAATCCGCCCATGACCACCGTCACCATCGGAACCCTGCTGGCCCTGGTGGGGGTGCTCCTGGCCGTCACCCTCAGACTGACGCGGGTCGGACCGACTCCGGCCCCCGAGCCGCCACCCCTGCCACCCGAACCGACCCCAGGACCGAGCCCGGGGCCCACCCCGGCGCCCCCGCTTCCGAGGACCTACACCATCGACAGCGACCTTCGGCCGCCGGGCGGCGTCACCGCGCCTGAGCTGGACGCGTTCTTCCGCGGCTACCCCTTGGAGGGCCTGGGCCGGTCGTTTGTCGCGGCGGAAGCGAAGTACGCCTTGAACGCCGTCTACCTGTCGGCTCACGCGGCCTGGGAGAGCGACTACGGGCGCAGCAAGATCGCCCGGGACAAAGATAACCTCTTCGGCTACGGCGCTTCCGGCCCGGACCCCTACGCCAACGCCAGGACATTCCCGAATTTCGAGGCCTGCATCGACTTCGTGGCCGGCTACGTCGCCCGGGCCTACCTGGACCCGGCCGGTCAGTTCTACGGCGGGGCGCCGTCCCTGCGGGGAATGAACGTCAACTACGCCACCGATCAGAACTGGAAGAACGGCATCGCGGCCCTGATGAACGAAATCGCCCGGCCCGCCCCGCGGGCTCAGGTCACCAAGAGCTCGGCTTCACCGGTCAGGATCTTCTCCCCTCGCTGATTGAAGCACTCGGTGCTGAGGGTCAGGCGGCGTTTCTCGGCATTGACCGCGGTCACCTCGGCGACTATGGTAACCGTGTCGCCCATGGTCACCGGGCGCAGGAACCTGGCATCCTGCCGCAGATAGACGCCACCGGGTCCGGGCAGCCTCATCCCCAGGGGGGCGGAGACCAGCGCCGCGGTCAACATCCCGTGGCCGATCCGCCCCCCGAAGCGGGTCTTGGCCGCGTAGTCCTGGCTCAGATGGATCGGGCTGTAGTCCCCGGTCAGGCGGGCGAAGGCTTCGATGTCCTCGGCCGTGATGCGGCGGTGATAGACCGTCTTCTGCCCGACGGCGAAGTCGGTCATCGGGCGAGGCTCGATGGGCGGCGCGGACCCCCGGCCGACTTCCTCGGCGAACTCGGTGACCAGCCGGACGACCTCGTCCGGCTTTTCGATTTGGGGGGAGTGCCCGCAGCCCTCGACGAAGGCCAGCCGGGACCGGGGGATGGCCTCGGCGGTCCGGACCATCGGGGCCCGCGGAATGAGCCGGTCCTCGGTCCCGACGATGACCAGGGTCGGCCGGCTCAGGGCATGCAGCCGGCCGAAGACGGCGAACCCCTCCATGGTCACCACGTTATCGGTGAAGACGTGCTGGTCGGCCGCGGCCGCGTCGGCCACCACCAGCCGGAAGAAGTCGTCCCGAGGCGCCGTGGGCATCGCCCTGGAGACGGCTTCGGCCAGCAACTCCGGGTCCTCCTTGAGATGGAAGAAGGCCTCCCGGCCGAGGCGTCCGAACCTCAGCCCGTCGGCCGGCACCGGGTCGACCAGGACCAGCGCCTGGACATCGTCGGGGTGCTCCAGGGCGTAGGTCATGGCCACGGCTCCGCCCAGCGAGTGACCGACCAAGATGAAGGAGCCGGGCCGGGTGGACTCCACCAGCCGCCCCAGGTCGGCCGCATATTGGTTGATGGCGTAACCCGCCGCCGGATGCGAGCTGCGGCCACAGCCCCGCAGGTCTGGGGCGATGACCCGCCACCCCGCGGGGAGTCTGGATAGGAACGGGCGCCACCAAGCCGACGAGGCCAGGTCGCCATGGATCAGGACGAGGGTGACGGCCGGGCGACCGGCCCCGGGGGCCGTGTCCGACACCGTCTTGGCGGCCGGTCCCACGGACGGGGTGGTCTCATCCAGGTAATGCAGCACGAAGTCGGAGAGCGTCAGGTCCGGCACCGGTCAGCACCTCCGGGAGTTGGCTTTCCCTTTCACCATTCGGCGTCTGGCGACCTTACCCTTTTGTCCGCTCGACCGGGCCTTCGCCCGGCCGGCTGGCTATGGGTTTCCGCATCGGCGGGCAGAATAGGACCGTATCTTCGGATTGCCTGCAGAAAGCAACCGCTGTCCGCGGAATGAGGAGGGCGAACCTTTGACCAATCGAGCTCTCAAGGCCGTCCTGGCCGTCCTCGGTCTCCTTTTCCTGGCCTGGCTGGTGGTGGGCTGGCCGGCCGGGATGTGGGGCCCGGGCGCCGCCGGCCGATTTGGAATGCACCCGATGGCCCGCTGGATGATGGGCTACGGCTGGGCCGGATGGCGCGGCGGGGCCTGGGCGCTGGCCTTCATGTTCCTCTGCTGGGCCCTCGTGATCGCCGGGGCCTACCTAGTCATCCGCTGGCTCTTGGCCCAGAGCCGGGTGGCCACCCGACCCGGACAGGCCGACCAAGCCCTGGCCATCCTCCGCGAGCGCTACGCGCGGGGCGAGGTTGGCGAGGAAGAGTATGACCGGGTCAGGCAAAACCTCGAGGGGGGTGGTCGACCGTGAGCGAGCCAAGGGCGGCTTCCCCCCGCCGCAACCGGTTCCCGACCCTCGCCCTGGCCCTCATCCTCGTCGGCCTGGCCGGTATCGGGCTGTTCCGCTTCTACACGACCCGCTACTATCGTCCCCTGGGCAGCGCCTCCGGCATCGGCCGGGACGGCTACTACGGGTGGCCGATGGGTCCCGGCGCCGGCGGGCGGGGCTGGGGGCTGGCCACCGGCAAGGACATCGGCACGGACGCCGCCCGTAAGGCGACCACCGACTTCCTGGCCACTCTGAACAACCCCGACCTGACGGCCACCGAGCTCTGGAAGTTCAAGGGCACACCGTACTATGCGGTGGTGACCGAAAAGAGCACCGGTCGGGGAGCCTTCGAAATCCTCGTCGACCGGGCCGGCGGCCGGGTCTATCCGGAGATGGGGCCGAACATAATGTGGAACCTCAAGTATGGCACCGCCTGGGACTATGGGATGCAGCGGATGATGGGCTCGGGGATGATGGGACCGGGTCAGGGCAACTACGGCTTGATCGGCCCCGGGGGCCCGTTGGGTTCGGGCGGGACGTTGCCGGGGACGGGGGCCGGCGGGACGGGCGCCGGCGCGGCGGCGGGCAACGACGGGGCGACGATGACCGTGTCCGAGGCCGATGCCAGGACCAGGGGCGACTCCTTCCTGAAAGCCAACGCCAGTGGCTTCACCCTTGGTCCGAAGGCCCTGGCCTTCTATGGCTATTACAACTTCACCGTCCTGAGCGGCGGAAAGCCTTACGGCATCCTGAGCGTCAACGGGTTCAGCGGCCAGGTCTGGTTCCACGCCTGGCACGGTCCGGCCGAGGGGGTCGTCCCGGTGACCTGAGCCCGGCGGACGAACGGGGAATGCAAGCGACCCGGACCAAGAGCGGTCCGGGTCGCGGCGTTATTGGAGGGTTTGACGGAGGCTCTGGCTCCGGCTCCGGCTCCGGCTCCGGCTCCGGCTCTGGTTCTGCCTCTGGCCCCGGGTCTCAGATCGCCAGAGCGAGGACGATGACCCCGATCAGGATGATCAGCCAGGCGCTGAGGGCCTCGCCATGCCGCTCGAGAAATTCCAACCGCACCGCTCCCAGGCCTAGCAGGGATAGCCAGACGGCCGTCAGCATTGCTCCAATGGTGACGACGGCCCAGGCGGCCACCGCCCCGAGGGAGGTGAAGACGCCCCAGGTGCTGGCGGCGATGAAGATGGGAATGGATTCGGCGCACGGCCGGGCCCCGAGGAGGGCTCCAAGGC